>NZ_LMVP01000334.1 GCF_002287235.1 Methanosarcina spelaei | reverse complement strand
AATAAGAGCAGCAATTCCAACTCCAGACCCTCCTCCGGTAACTGTTACGCTTTTTTCAGAGTTTTCAGCCATGAATTCTTCAGCTTCAGCCTGTGCAAGAGGCAAAACTGTATCAGAGCCTTTCAAGAAAATACTTGCAGATTCAGTACCACTAACGTTTTCTGCAGAAGATCCTTCGTTATTTTTAGTTCCGGTACATCCAATTCCCAGGAACACAAGCCCGATAATCAATAGTAAGAGAATTGCATACATTTTTAATTTATTTGCCATGTGTACAGACACTCCATCAAGTCGTAAATTAAATTTACGTTCGCCTAAGTTGTTTCCAGTACAATGCACAATAAATGAAAAATATATAAAGATTCGCTTGGTAGAATATAGAGAAGTACATATTATTAAAAAATATAAAAGAAAACAGTAGGGTATATTTATCCTATAGAAAATATAGCTATTAAGAGAAATAGCATTAAGGAAAAATTAGTATAAGAGATCAATAGTAGGCAAAATTAACTGAAGCTCAGAACAGAAAGAACAGAGATTAAAGACCAGTTTGTGAGTATAAAATATAATTTGAAATTGAAGTAAAGTAATACGAAAATGAAGTTAAAAGTAATCTGAACACTTTAAAAATACAGAAATTCAGAACAAAAAAGTTTCAGGAAAAAAAGCGCAGGTTCAGAAATCGAAGAGAGAACTCTGAGCTGCATGTCCATTCTCCTTACATAAATTCTGCTCCTGAGCTTTTACCTTACTTTCCTTTTCTGAAGAGGGCTTTTCCTGTTTCTTTACTTCAGGCTTCTTAGCTTCAAAGTCAAATAGTCCTTTTTGTTTTGAATCAAAGTCAAGTGAAGACATCTTAACCCCGAAAACCTCAAGAATACGTTCCACCGGTGGAAGTATCTGCTTCTTAACATAGTAATCGACATCTATCGGGATGTTGTTCTCCCTTACATAGTCCGGGTCTTCGGCCCGATCAACAAAGAGCCCTTTTCCTGCAATAATGACGAAAGGTATCCTTGTTCCTATGGAAGGTACGACACCTGTCCTTTTTTTCAAATTTTCAACAACAGTAAGGTGGGGTTGCTTGTTCTTATAACTTTCAGTCTTTTTTGTAAGGGTGCGAGTTAGAACAAGACTTTCAATAATATCGGAGTCTTTTGCAGGATCAAGATTCCTGACCTTGCTGACTACTTCACGAACGTAATTCACAGCCTGGTCAACATTACCTTCTATAAGCACAAGCTCAAGCACTTTATTGAGGGTTACCGAGGTCAGTTCACACCAGTCCCTTCGGACAGTCTCCATGCCTTTAACCTTAATTTTATCTTCCCAGCCAGAATTCCTTGGCTAGGAAAGCTAGAGAGCGTAGCGCTTCTTTGCGATAAGAAAAGCACGGTTATGAGTGACAAAAATATAATTTCAAATGTTTTAATTGCCTAAAGATAATAGAGAATTAACGAGCTGAATGAATAGTACTCTGAAAGCGAAAATCCGATTATCATCATGAATGTAAAAAAAAATTGTAGGTAATTTTTACTAAGGTGGAAAATTTTGTTGTACTGAAACGGTAAAAGTATATGACCCACAACTTCAGTACATTTCCAGATGACATTGTAATTCCACATGGCATATATGATGTGAAACGTAATGAAGGATACATTATTTTAGAAACAAGTAAAGACACGAGTGAATTGTTGTGATTGTATTAAAAACGGTGGGAAAATTACGGCAAGAAAGATTACCTCAAGGCAAATAGCATTTTAGTTTTGATAGATGGCTGTGAAGCAACTTAAGTAAGCATTAAATTTTCAAGGAAAAATTTCAAATGCTGGTAAATAAAATTGGAATTTAAAATCGAAATCCAAATTACTCACTATCCACCATACACTTGAAACACAATCCAATTGAACATGGGTTATTCTGCCATGTGACGGCTATCTGCAAAGGTACTATTTTAAGCAGTCTTAATGTGATCAAAAGTCTTGTTGATAAAACTTCTACGTAAAAAGGACTGAAAGTGTTTTCGACTATCAAGGATAAAGTTTATGCAACTGCAAGAAAAGTAAATGAGAACTTCAAGAAAAATATGAAAATTGTCTTTCATGATCGTTTGTGGAAACGGAATTATAGAGCGATTTAAGATATGAAAACTTGAAATTATATTTAAAGGACTACTTAGTGCTGGTTAATGTATGGTTCTCCTCCGATGCAAACATAATTACTGAAACATATTTTTCATTAAAATTTAGTATGATATCTAATATATTACCTACATGAATCCAATAATTGTATGCAATCATGGATCGTTATTTCAAAAACGCAGCTAGTAAAAATTACCAGAGTCAGATATCGACTTGCCAAAAGTGGGATAAATCTTAAAGGAGAAAATTTATGAATATAACAGCTATCGTTGGCGCACAGTGCGGTGACGAAGGTAAAGGGAAAATAGTGGATTTGATAGCACAGGATTATGATCTGGTTGTCCGTTTCCAAGGTGGAGATAACGCAGGGCATACCGTGGTTAATCAACATGGTACGTTTAAAATGCATTTAATCCCTTGTGGAATTTTTAATCCAAATGCAATCAATCTGGTTGGAACCGGTATGGTTGTAAATCCGGATGAGTTACAAAAAGAAATGAAACAAGTCACTGCTGCCGGTGTATCGGTTGATAACCTTAAAATATCAACTCGAGCCAATATATTAATGCCCTATCACAAGGACTTAGACGAGCTAAATGAACAGTCGAGTGACACGTCCATTGGTACAACAAAGCGTGGAACAGGTCCGGCTTATGCCGGACGGGCAACAAGAACAAATATCCGTTTTGGAGATCTGGCCGATCAGGATTATTTAAGAAGTCATTTTGAAAAGGTACTGCCTTCGATCAATCATCAGCTGTCTTTTTTCGGCGCTACTCAATATACTGCAGATCAGCTTTGTGAACTCTGCAACAACTGGTATAAACTGTTTAAGGAGCATATCGTTGACGCCTTTACATTGATTCATAATATGATGAAGGAGAATAAAAGGATTCTTTTTGAAGGCCAGCTTGGCGTTATGAAAGATATTGATTTAGGCACGTATCCTTTTGTGACATCTTCCAACCCAATTGCTGCCTACGCAGCTGTTAGTTCGGGGATCCCTGCTCGTTCAATCACTTTTGTTATTGGGATTGCAAAAGCATTTTCAAGCCAAGTAGGAGACGGCCCTTTTCCAACGGAGGCATTCGATGGTTGTATCATTTCACTCAGGGGAACCGGAGAGAACATTGACGATGAGTTTGGGGCAAGGACAGGAAGGCCCAGACGCCTGGGTTGGATAGATATTCCCGTATTGCGCTATGCCCATATGGTCAATGGTTTTGATGCGCTAGCCATATGCAAACTTGACAAATTGGACAGCCTGCCAGAAATAAAGATATGTACTAATTACCGTTACAACGATCAAACATTGTCGGTTTTTCCGGAAACGAAAATATTGAACCAGGTTGAAGCAGAATATGAAACATTGCCCGGATGGAAATGTGCAACGGCCGGAGTGGATAGTTTTGAGAATTTACCCAAGAATGCAAAAAGTTATATAAAAAGGATTGAAGAATTGGTGGGGGTTCCGGTCAAATACATAGGAATCGGTCCGGCAAGAAATAATGTTATAATCAGGTAAGCTGTATTTCCTCGACAGAATGCAAAGGTATAAATCCCGCAGCAACGGAATCTACCATGCAAAAACGAGTACAGGAGATTCCTGTGTTAATTTAAGTCCAATCGAACAGGGAACGCTGCTCTGCACGCCCGTTCTCCGAGCACTGGACTTTCTCTTCCTGTACTATTCCTTTGCTTTTCCGTTGAGATGAAACCTTTTCCTGTTTTTTCACTTCAGGCTTCTTAGCTTCAAAGTCAAATAGTCCTTTTTGTTTTGAATCAAAGTCAAGTGAAGACATCTTAACCCCGAAAACCTCAAGAATACGTTCCACCGGTGGAAGTATCTGCTTCTTAACATAGTAATCGACATCTATCGGGATGTTGTTCTCCCTTACATAGTCCGGGTCTTCGGCCCGATCAACAAAGAGCCCTTTTCCTGCAATAATGACGAAAGGTATCCTTGTTCCTATGGAAGGTACGACACCGGTCCTTTTTTTCAAATTTTCAACAACAGTAAGGTGAGGTTGCTTGTTCTTATAACTTTCAGTCTTTTTTGTAAGGGTGCGGGTTAGAACAAGACTTTCAATAATATCGGAGTCTTTTGCAGGATCGAGATTCCTGACCTTGCTGACTACTTCACGAACGTAATTCACAGCCTGGTCAACATTACCTTCTATAAGCACAAGCTCAAGCACTTTATTGAGGGTTACCGAGGTCAGTTCGCACCAATCCCTTCGGACAGTCTCCATACCTTTAACCTTAATCTTGTCTTCCCAGCCCGAATTCTTTGGCTCGAAAAGCCAGAGAGCGTAGCGCTTCTTTGCGATAAGAAGAGCACGTTTGGCAATGGACTCGAACTCAAGTTCCATTGGATCGGGCAAGGACGCAGAAACGATATTTGAAAGCCTGTTACCTATAAGACTAATCTCTTCAAGAGATAGATCTCCTCTGGACTTACAGTGGACAAAAACACTGTCAGTATCTCCATAGGCAACCGATAATTCAACTACACTGTCCTGTGGAGAGAGTTCTCCGGCTTCATCAAGGAGCAGAGCTGTTTTATTCCTGATAATTATTTTTCCTATAGTGCTGTTGATAATTTCCCGAGTATTGAGGATATTGCTTCTTCCAAAACTTGTTACTGCATTTGCAAGAGTCAAGCTGTAGAGCCTGGCCCTAGCATACCCGGAATAACCGTAAAAGCTGTTTAACAGGATTTTCAAGGCAAGTTGGGTAGCATCAAGGACTCTATACTCACTTTCGTTAGAGGTTCCTCTCATCCTTTTCTTTGTCTGTGTCCTTTTGTTAAGTAAGTCTTCGAGGATCGACGGCACGATTCCCTTGTAAACCTCGGGAAGCACAAAATCTCCTCCGGACGGAGGTCTGATAGTCATCCCCTGAGGCCTGTCGCCCGTAACTACTGTAGTATAACACAGGTTATGTGCCATCATTATAGTTGGGTAAAGAGACTTGTAGTCGAGAATAAGCACATTTTCCAAAAGGCCCTTCTGAGGTTCAAGAACTTCTCCTCCTTTGAGATCAGAGCTCATTTCATATCTCTCAGCCGAAACTCCATCGTCGGGTTTTGGAAGGAGAACTCTGTCGCGGAGCCCGAACTCTTTGAGAAGAAGCATTTCAACCATCGAAGTCTGGCCTCCATCTACAACTTCCTGAAGCAGGCTTCCGCTCACCTGAGCAAGGGCAATATATTTGTCAAGAAGTTTTAAATTAAGGATAAGTTCAAGAGCAAGCTCTGCATCCCTGCGTGAGTAATCGACGAATTTTTTGAATTTTTCCCCCGTATCGAGCCAGTACTCTTCCATTTCAAGGGGGGGTACATCCAGTTTTTCGCGGTTCAGAAGTTCCTTTGAAACCGCACGCAGGGTATACTGCTTCAGACTGAAAGCTCTCCTTACCAGAGGAAGCGCATCCACAACCACCCGGCCTTTCATTTCGGTACGGGTAATAAGCCCGAACCGCCTGTACCCTATATTACTGCCGTCCCGGCCGACAACAGGATTTATTACTTCCCCTTGCGCTACCAGAGTTTTAACTCTGTCCGTTATGTAGGGAATATCGAAATCCTGATGATTATATCCAATTACAATGTCAGGGTCGTACTCGCAGAAGATTTTGAAAAAGTGGTTTAGCATTTCGGTTTCGTTCTTGTAGGAAAAAACATCGGAATTCAGACCTTCTGCAGGTTTTGCCAGAAGTACAAGGGTTTTATGCCCTTTGTACTCTGGCTCGAAGGAAAAGCTGATCATGATTATAGGTGAAACATCCGGAGAGGGCATTCCTCCATCGAAAGGCAGGCACTCTATGTCAAAAGAGAGATACTTCAGGGGGGCGATGGCAAGATTTTCAACTTTATTAAATCCGGACGCAAGGACCGAAGAGGCACATGTAAATTTCCCACAGTGAGAACTGCCTGAACTACTTGTCCGGATATATTTTGCAGGATCAACGGCTTCCCCTTCTGCAGATACCCAGACCATGCCTCCGAGATCTCTGTCAATTAAAAAACGATTTCTGAAAAGAATATCAGTCTCATACACTTCCCATTTGCCTTCGGCCCTCATTACTTCCTGGAGCTTCAGAATCTCGTCCCTGATCTCGGGCACCTCTCTGGGCAGGTGGGTAGTAACCCTGAGCATCTTTGTCTTTGTTTTCTGATACCCAATAGGCTCGAACTTCTCAACAATATCTACTTTTTTAACTTGAGTGAAAGTATCTTCGATAAGCCTGGCTACGGCATTAAGGTCTCCAGAGGCCTTGAGATAGAAATAAGGTTCAAAATCGGGAACAAAACAGCAAACGCTCTTCCCGTCCTCTCCCCTGCCAAAGAGGCGGATTACGGGACTGCTGTCATTAATGACTTCATAGTCTGCATCCAAGATCTGGAAATCCATAGGCATGGTTTACGTTTTTAGATAGACATATATCTTTTGTTGTACTTTTGAAAAATATAATTCTATTTTCAAGAAACCCATCGAATTTAAGATGAAAAGTAAAGAACTTCAAGTTAAAAGTTTCCATAAAAGAAGAACTTCAAGCCGAAAAGCTGCCTGAAGAAACCGAGAATTCAAAAGGGGCCGAAGTTCGAACAGCTTCAACTATTGAATCTGCCTTCAGGTCCTCAAGTGCAAGATATCTGGCTCCAAGAGCACTTGAAATTTCCTGAGCAAGCCCGAATTTAATTATGCTGCTTTCCGTATCAATAACTGCCGACTGTATGCATTCACTTCGAAACATAGAAGCTATCGTTTTTGACTCCTGGAGAGGAGGTTCACCGTTCATACTGACATTTGCTCTTCCGTCAGAGATCAGAACCATAAACGGACAGGTGTCAGGATCGCGCAGAAGTTCTGCCTTTATGGTTTCATAGCCTTTCATAAGCCCATGTGAAAGTGGAGTCTTTCCTCCTGTTGGCAATTCTTCCAGATACTTTTGTGCCATTTCCACGCTGGATGTTGGCGGCAGCACCAGCTCTGCTCCTGCTCCCTTAAAAGCAATAAGCCCAACCTTATCACGTTTCTGGTAGGCATCCATCAACATTGAAAGCACTGCACCTTTAGAAGCTACCATCCGCTGTTGAGCCCCCATAGAACCGCTGGCATCCACAACAAAAAGTACAAAGTTACCTATCTTTTTCTCACGGACTTTTTGCCTGAAATCCGATTCATGAATTACTATGGAGTTTCCGTTTTTTTCCCTTACAAGCTGGTAAGGTGCAGCTGCCCTTAAGGTAGCATCAAAAGCCAGATCCGTGATTTTTTCCTCGGGAATCTTACTCTTTATATACCTGCCCTGTTTGGATTTCGTCAGGGTTTTGCTGCGTCGACCGGACCCGTTTCGGTTATTTCTTTGAAAATCGGGAGAAAATTGCTTTATCTGGTAACTCGCTCCTGTTGTAAAAATAGTTTCGGAGGAAGCATCCGGCTGTTCCCCGGTGCTGTCCTGAGGGTTATCTGATTTCTGCTCTTCTGGGTGAGCCTGTGCTTTTCCGGATTGCTCATTATGCTCTTTTTTTTGCTGTTCATTTTTATTTTTATCTTTTTCTTTTTGCTTTTCTTTTTTATTTTCCTTTTCTTTTTCCCTTTGTTTCTCTATACTCTCATTCAGCTTATCCTGCTTATCAGAATGATTATCAAACGGTTTTCTGCGCATACGGTGAGGAAGGACTAACTCTGCAGCTTCCTTTACATCCTCTTCAAGAACCTCAGTCCTGCCGTTGAAAGCTGCAAGAGTGATTGAGGTTTTCATCATTGTGATATCTGCCCTGTGCCCGTCGACTCCCATATCAACACAGATCTGGCTGATCAACTCAAGCATGCTATCCGAGATCCTCACTTCAGGAAGTAATTTCTGTGCCAGAAGAATCTGCCCGCAAAGCTCGGACTCTGCAGCCTGCCAACTTACTGCAAAAGCTTCAGGATCGGTCTCATAACTGAGCCTGTATTTGATAAGTTCCACCCGTCTGGCTACATCCATGATCCCCTTTATATCCACGCATAAACCGAAACGGTCAAGTAACTGGGGTCGAAGTTCTCCTTCTTCGGGGTTCATGGTTCCTACAAGCACGAAATTTGCAGGGTGAGAGAAAGAAATTCCTTCTCTTTCAACGGTGTTTATTCCCATTGCCGCAGAGTCCAGGAGCACATCTACAAGATGGTCATCCAGAAGATTAATCTCATCCACGTACAGGATACCCCTGTGAGCATGGGCAAGTACCCCGGGATCAAAGCGTTTTTCCCCTTTTTTGATGGCATGTTCGATATCAAGAGTCCCTACAACACGGTCTTCGGTAGCACTTACAGGCAGATCCACAACTTTCATTTTTATGGAAGAACTCTTAAGAATCCCAGCTTTTACCTTATCCAGGCATTCTTCACACATTGCATTTACATCATGAGGACTACAATGGAATTTACAGCCTTCTACTACCTCGATTTCGGGCAGGAGATTGGCCAGTGCCCGGACAGCCGTTGACTTGGCAGTACCTTTTTCACCCCTGATAAGAACCCCTCCTACTTTCGGATTAATAGCATTCAGGATCAGGGCTTTTTTCATTTTCTCCTGCCCGACTATTGCAGTAAAAGGGTAAATAGTAATGTTATGGTTTTTCATGGTTTAACCTCAATATATTTCAATTTCCGATAAGGTATTCTTCAACACTCATAACCGGGATAGACCACTTAGTAACCGTAGGAAGAACGGAATCCACATTTTCCACCTTGTTCATGAAAGGGAAAAAGGTAACATTGAGATTTTCTCCTGTCTTCTTTTCAAAAGAGCCGAGGTGGATCTCTTCTGTAACCTCGAGGTCCGAACCGAAATTGAGAGAATTTTCGTTTTCAAGCCGGATTTCAGGGGAAGTTTCAACAACAGTAAGTGCCCCGAACATATCCCCGACCCTTATTTCAAGAGGGCTTTCGGAAAAGTGCAAAGGATATTTTAAGCTTACACCAGAGGTTCCGTTTCCTTCCAGGACATTATCCACATATACGGAAAGGAGTGGGACTTCAATACCATTTACTGTCTTATTATACAGGAGAGTATGTGTACCCAGATCGGCTGACTTCCCGGGAGAGATTATACTTGAATAAACAGCAACATTATTTCTTAAAACCGTCAGATGGACTTTATCCGACTCTATGTCATCTACTTTCAGAGTATACCCTTCTCCAAGGTTCCATTCTTCACCGGAATAGAGACTTCTGCCATTGTCATCATCCATAAGGACATTTATAAATCCCTGATCGTCTCCAAGATATGCATATTTCTCACCATCCCATCCAAGCACAGAATATCCACCATCAAAAGCGTTTTCCCCATAATTCCTCATCTCCGGGCTTTTATATTGAATTTTGACAGGTGAAGATTTATAAACCAGACCTCCTTTTGGAATCCATTCGTCCTCAGTATTAAGATTGAGTTCAAGTCTTTCTGTACTGAAATTGTTTTCAAGATCATAATAGAGCATACCAAAAGAATCAGCAGTCCAGACGCAGGAATCCGGAGAAGAATCCGAGCGGTTTACAGTTAAAGATGTGCCTTTTATCTGATATGACTTGATAACATCTTTAGTCATATTGTAAGAACATGCCCTGTATACAGAATCAGCCACCCTGAAATCGATCAAATCTTTAAGGATAGTAACATAATTTCCAGGACTCATCTGGATAGACACTCTGTTTTTCAGTTCGATTTTTTCATCTGTAACCTCAGTGACCTCGAAATTACCATACTGGTCCCCAACGTTAATCTCAATAGGTTCGGTCGAGTACTGGTTTACACTCGTGAGACTCACAATCGGGTCCTTACTGTCAAGAACCCGATAGAGAGTTCCTTCCAGAATTGTATACTTAGTGCCGTTTATTGTAGCATTGAAGTTGAACTTTGAACCTTCTTCAAGAGATTTCGCAGTAACCGGGACGGAGTTTTTCTGAAGTTCTATGAGAGCAGAATCATTGTTTACCCCCTGAAGCACCAGTTTGTAGCCATTTCCCAGATCATAATCATTTCCTCGTTGAAGATCACGACTTCCATAGCTAACAAGGTTCTCGGTGATCAAACCATCTTCAAAAACCTTATACTTCTTCCCAAAGAAAGCCGTTGAACCATAAACGATTTTTGAGGTATAAGTTGCATTTCCCGCATCAACAAACCCGTTTTTAGAGAAATTAAGCTCCAAAGACTCATAGTACGTGCCGGTAGACGTTGAATAATAAAATCCGGGGCAATTTTCCCCGTTAAGAATTGTATGTTCTCCGGCTGAAATATCTATAATAGGGCCTCGTTGTTCAATAGCACCTTCCACAGGATTAATAGCAATTAAAATAATTGAGATAACAAAAATAATATAAAAATAGATAGTGATTCTAATCATTTTGTTGCAATTAGTCATAAATGTGAAGAATATAGTAGCAATATATATCAATTTTGTTTTTAATTAGAAAAAGTAATTATTATAATATAAAAAAAAATCGTAGTGTTGAAGAAGAATACAAAGTAATAAAACTTATTTCATAGAGTACCCGGAAGAACAGTAACTATTACCAGGTCTTACTGATAGTGTAAATTACGAGAATATTAAGAATAAACTAATTGTCGAGTCGAAAATTAAAATAGTAACTTAGTATCGCAGAAAAATTGAATTGGACATAGTAGCTATAATTTTTAGATGTCGTAGCCATAATTTTGGGATATAGTAACTATAATTTTTATTTTATTATTACTATATGAGAGGATTTAAGAATATTTTCGAAATATTTATTAATCACCTCCTATATGGGTCAATTATGATTTCCAGAAAGACTATAATGTTCGGATTTATAGTCCTGGGCCTTGCAGGCTTGATAATTTATTCTCAGATTGTGCCAGATAAAAAAAACGTATACAAGGAAGACTTTAAAAATTGTAATTTTGAAGGAGAGTTTCTAAGATGCAAAAATGGGGCACTGCATCTAGAAACAACAAATTCGTCACAGACAGGGGAAGGGATTTGGAGTAAAAATATGAGCCTGTCACCAGGAAAAATTTCATGGAACTGGAACGGACAGGACCTGAATAAATTCAGTCTCTGGCTAAAAGTGACATTCAGTGATCACAAGTCTATTTACTATGTTGCAGCGGGAAGCATGAATCCTCAATCCGAAGGTGAATATTATAGAGATCAGGAAAATCGAAGGCGTTTTTCGCCATCTATTATAATCTCAGGAATTCCAATGAGTTCAGTTGAAAGAAATCTTGCTGAAGATTATGAAAAGTACTGCGGGCCTGCTGAAAATATAAAAATTGAAAAAGTGAGTGCAGGTTTTGGTGACAACAGTACGCAACATCAGAACATTTTGAGTATCTCAGACCTGAAGATATACGGATAACAAAGAGTAATCAAAGGAGTCTGAAAATGAAAAAGAGTAGTATTATACTGATAATTATATTTTCAGTAGTGTTTCTAGTCTGTTCGGGATGCACATCTTCACATATTTTAACATCTAATGAAAAAGAAAACAATAGCAGTGAAGAAATCTCAGAAATTGCGAGCAGTCACGAAAGCAGTCAATTCAGTCAGGAAAACCTAACCTCTTCTGAAAAATCTTCTCCTTACCTTTACTGGGAGTATGAACTTGGAAATATAACTCCAGATAATCTCAGTGAAGGAAGATCGACTGTCCAGGACTGTGTGGCATACTCCCGGGATGGGAAGCATGTAGCTGTCGGGACAGGGAAAAAACTGACAGTTATTGACGTGTCAGGCAAAAAGCTACTCTGGGAAAAGACTTTAAGAGGAAATATCTCGGACATTTCGTTCTCGAAAGAAGGAAAATATCTGCTTGCAGGGGAAAAGAGTACTGACGGATACATTTATTATCTGGATGCTGCCACAGGAAATGAAATTCACAGTTATAGAAGTGCCGATGACCTGGGAACCAGTACGAACTCAAAATATCAGCCCTGCATATACAAAATAACGGCTTCTGATGATGCTGTATACATTGCAGCAGGTCGATACTGGAAAGAGTCCGAGTACGGGCTGGCTTCAAGAGTGTACAGGTTCAGTCCGGATGGCACTCTTTCATGGAAACTGCCTGCAACCGAAAACTATGCTCAGAGTGTAAACTGGATTGATTCAAGCCAGGATGGAAAAAATGTGGTTTTTTCAACCGGGGACTGGACAAATTCCCTTGGGCTTGATGCAGTTGTCTATTCCGTGGATGACAGTGGAAACCTCCGCTGGAAATATGAAATTCCTCCTCTTAAGCCTTACTTTGTTTCTGCAGCTATCTGGCACGGACTTGATATTTCAGATGATGGATCCGTGGTAACTGCCTATACCGGGGATGGACGAAAATACCTTTTTTACGATTCCGAGATGATGAGACCAGGAGATGGGAAAACAGCATGGGACATGAAAACCCCAGGAGACGGAAAGACATCATGGGACACCTATGATTGGCAGTCCAATGTAACAGTTCCAGAGGAAGTTGAAGGAAGTCATATCTATGCCTATGGGGAAGCTGCAAAAATTTCCAGTAAAAATGAGATACTTTACCTTACAGGAGCCACACTTCCTGCATATTATCCCGATAACATACCAATGGCGCATCCCCTTGAGAATTCTCTTGTGTCATGTGATACTGAAAAAGGAAACACTTCCTGGACCTATAATCTCGGAGGACGCTGTGCAGGGATCTTCTTTTCTCCGGATATGAGATTTTTTGTCCTGCCAGTCGGAAAAGACTCGTCCTCAGGTAATACTCAGGTTCATGGAGTTCATGTTTTTGATAACCAAAAATCCGGAAACGGTAATTCAAGGCTAATCTGGAGATTTAACACTGAAGGCGTTATTTTAGATTCTGCGATTTCTTCCGACTGCACAGTTGCTGCAGTTGAAGCTCCTCTAAAGCTTGAAAACGGGAATGTGATTGGGAAACACAGGTTAATAATTGTCAGGTGAGAGAATGAAATGGAAAGTTTTGATAGTCCTGCTTATTCTAACTGTAATTACTGCCGGATGCGCTGAAAAAGGCCAGGAATCAGAAAATGGTAAAATTGCTCAGGCTTCCGAAGGTGCCCAGAATATAGAGGAAACGGGCAATTCCGATGTCGGGGTATCCATAGACTCTATAGTATTTTCCAGAACCGGAGCTCTGATTACTCTAAGAAAAGAGGCAGAAATTTCACAGGTAAAAATTTCTTCTGTTAATAATTCGGCAGAGTCAATAGATATTGGAAAAACCGAGAACCAGGTCTTTGTAGCTTTTGACTGGGAACCCAATACTCAATATAAGTTTGAAGTAATCACAGGCAGCGGGGCAAAAAGTGATCTGGAAGTGTACGCTCCTGAAAAACCTGCTTTGAAAGAAGAGTATGCTGTAAAACTTGAGGATGTTACTCCAGGATCGATAGATAAAACTACAGAAAATGTAGAAGGCATGATTAAATTCTCCCCTGACAGCAAGTATCTTGCTATTGGGACTCAAGGAGGTTCTCTGAAACTTATAGAGCTTGCAACAGGTGAAAAGGTTTGGGAAACACAGCTTGTTAAAGGCATAGCTGATGCAAGAATTTCAGATATAGAGTTTTCAGGGGATGGAAAACATCTGATTGTAGGAGAAGATAGTCCGGATGCTTTTATTCACTGCTTTGATTTAAATGGCAAAGAAATCTGGAAATATGGAGCAGGACAAGACCTGGGTTCAGATCTTGACCACATGCCAGCCATGAAAAAAATAAAACTGGATTCAAAAGGAAATATTTATGTTGCTGCCAGTAGAGCTTGCGGCTACATAGGAGAGGAATACAAATATTTAGGAAGAGTTTATTCCTTTGACCCTGAAGGCAATTTACGCTGGAAATTCCCTGAATCCGAACTTATGGACTCAGGAGTTACATGGGTTGATACAACCCCTGACGGAAAATACTCTGTTTTCGGCACTACCAACTTTGCAAACGCCGACAAATGGAAAGAAGGAACTGTACATGTTCTGGATGGAAATACCGGAAAGGAATATTGGAACTATTCAATCCCGCCTCTTAAACCATTTTTTGACTATACTGCAATATGGTACAGTACCCAGATTACTCCTGATGGTAAAAATATAATAACAATGACCAGTGATGGACGAGCCTTTTTATTTAATAATTCAAAGAGCATGGAAACAGGTACACCGGAAATAGGATGGCAAGCAAACATTTCAACCCCGGTTGTAGTAAGCGGAGTCCCTATTTACGGTAGTGCGAATTATGCATACATTATCAACAATACCCTTATTTTCTCAATAGGCAGCACATTCTCCAAAGACAAAAACAACGATGCTCCTATAGAACATCCTAATGGAAACAGCATCTTTGCCTATGATACTGACGGCAACCTGCTGTGGAAATGGAGAGTGGATGGCTATGCAGGGGAATGTGCAATGAATGACAGGTATCTCGTTGTCCCTATATCCCAGAACCTGGTGACCGAGGATAGAAATGTCCACGGAGTATATGTCTTTGACATATCAAAAAGCGGAGGTTCAAACTCCAAACTTGTCCAGGTTTATAATACCAAAGGGATTACAATAGCATCTGATATCTCCCCTGATGGCAAGTATATTGCAGCCCTGGAAGCTCCTGCAAGGCTTGATGACGGCACAGTGCTTGGAGAGTATAAAGTGCATGTTCTTACATGAGAGGAGAAAAACATGAAAATTGTTTCAATAACGTGGAATTCCTACATTCCCACTCTCCTCAAAGCTGCAGGAGACCTTGGCATAGAGCTTGAAGCCCACTATTCAAAAATACTGGAAGATAATCCGGAAGAAGCTGAGAAGGTACTTCTTGAATGCGAACACGCGGATGCGGTTTTTCTATACTATATATCAAACCCGTTCTGGGAAGAGTTCTACGAAAAGCTTGAACCGTTAAAAACGAGGGTACCTGTAATCTGTGTAGGGAGTGACCCCTCCTCATTTACCCTCTCTTCGGTGAAACTTGAGATTGCAGCTACATGTTTTTCTTATATAATCTATGGAGGACAGGAAAACTTTGCCAATATGCTGCGTTATATTTTAAAAGAAGTTTTAGGATGCAAGATTGAAACAAAACCACCGGAAAAGATACCATGGGACGGGTTATATCATCCGGACGCAGAGAATAGATTCTCAAACTTTGAAGAGTATATTAAATGGTACGGGCCTTTGAAAGATAAAACCGTGGGTCTGCTTATCTCCAGGACTTCCTGGGTAAACAACGAACTCGAGATAGAAAATGCTCTGATAAGAAAGCTAGAAAAGCTCAACCTATCGGTTGTCCCTGTTTTTGCATACTCATTGAAAGATAAAGAGCTTGGAAGCAGGGGAATGAATGAGGTCATAGAGGATTATTTCATAAAAAACAGCAGGCCTATAATAGATTGTCTTATAAAACTATCTCCTTTTTTTATTGCAAGCAGTAAAACCGAAGAGAGAAATATATCCTGCGCAGCAAAAGGCATAGAAGTCCTGAGAAAACTTGACGTCCCTATTTTCCAGCCTGTAATTTCACACTATATGACTGTTGAAGAATGGCAGGAATCAATGGGATTAAGCAGTGAGATTGGATGGAGTGTAGCTCTTCCAGAGTTTGAGGGCGGAATTGAGCCTATCATAATAGGAGCAGGCAAAAAAGAAGGAAACTATATGGGGCGTTTTCCTATAGAGGACCGCTGCTCAAAACTTGCATCCAGAATTTTAAAATGGACCGAACTCAGGAAAAAACCGATCAACCGGAGAAAAGTTGCCTTTATCCTGCACAATAGACCCTGCACAGGTGTTGAAGGCTCGGTAGGAGACGCTGCAAATCTGGACTCTCTTGAAAGCGTGGCAAGAATACTGAACCGGATGCAAGAAGCAGGTTATGCCGTCAATCCTCCTGAAAACGGAAAAGACCTCATTGAAACCATTCTCAAGAGAAAAGCAATTTCCGAGTTTAGGTGGACTCCTATTAATGAGATAGTGAAAAACGGTGGAGTACTGGCTTTTGTGGAAAAAGAAGAATACGAGAAATTTTTCAATACCCTGAGCCCGAAGGTGAGGCAAAGAGTAATTGAGGGCTGGGGAAATCCTCCTGGAGAAGAAGTAGATGGTATTCCTGCAGCTATGGTCTATGATAATAAGATCGTTGTAACAGGAGTGCAGTATGGAAACACCGTGGTTTGCGTACAGCCAAAGCGGGGATGCGCAGGTGCCAGATGTGACGGAAAAGTCTGCAAAATCCTTCACGATCCTGAAGTTCCGCCAACCCATCAGTACCTTGCAACTTACAGGTATCTTGAAGACACATTCGGAGCCGATGTGCTCGTACATGTGGGAACCCATGGAAACCTTGAGTTCCTGCCTGGAAAAGGAGTTGGGCTTTCAGAAGACTGCTATCCTGACATAAGTATCGGGACTATTCCCCACCTTTATATTTATAATTCTGACAATCCTCCGGAAGGTACAATTGCCAAACGCCGAAGCCTTGCTTGTTTGATAGACCATATGCAGACTGTCATGAACTCAGGAGGACTTTACGAAAACCTGGCAGAACTTGACAGGCTGCTTGGAGAATACGAACAGGTGAAACACGACAGGGGACGTGAGCATGCCCTGAAGCACCTGATCCTTGACGAAATCAAAAAATCTAATCTGAATTCCGAGATAAAAGCCGATCATCAGACTCCGTTTGAAGAAATAGTAAGAAAAGCACACGAAGTTCTTGGAAAAATAAGAAACAGCCAGATACATAATGGGATGCACATCTTTGGACAGGTCCCCGAAGGCGAGAAAAAAGTCGAATTCATAAACTCGGTTTTAAGGTATGATGACCAGGGAAGTGTGGGAAACAAAGTCTCGATTAGAAGGTTGATTGCAGGACTTCTGGAACTTGACCTGGATGAACTGATCTCTGACCAGAGCCTGATTTCCGAAAACGGAAAATCAAACGGACAGTTGCTTGAAGAAATAGACTCCCTTTCTAAAGACTTTATAAGAACATTTATAAATAACCCTGAAAAAGAGCCAGCCCGGATAATCAAAGAGATTTTTGATGGAAAAGATTTTGAAGGACAGAATGTCAAAGAAAAAAGATATGAAGGGCACATTATCAAAGAAGAAAGCTATGAAGGGCACATTATCAAAGAAGAAAGCTTTGAAGGACAGAATGTCAAAGAAAAAAGATATGAAGGGCACATTATCAAAGAAAAAAGCTCTGAAGGACAGAATGTCAAAGAAAAAAGCTCTGAAGGACAGAATGTCAAAGAAAAAAGCTCTGAAGAGCAAAATATCGATGAAGGGATAAATAACCCTGAAATAGAGCCAACCAGGATAATTAAAGAAGTTTTTGAAGGAAAAAGCTTTGGAGAGCAAAATATCAGAGATACGGGTATAAATTCCGCACTTCTTCAGGATGCAGCTTCGATTTGCAGCAGAATTCTTGATCTTGAATCCAGAACAGATGACTCACTTGAAATTGAAGCTCTTCTGCACGGCTTTGATGGAGGGTATATCCCTGCAGGCCCTTCAGGCCTTATTATGCGTGGAAGAGATGACGTGCTGCCAACAGGCAGGAATTTCTATTCACTTGACCCGAAAAAGATTCCGACAAAAGCTGCCTGGAGAGTAGGACAGCAGCTCTCAGAGGTTCTGATTAATAAGCACATCAAAGACGAAGGCCGGTATCCTGAGAATGTGGGATTTTACTGGATGGCAAATGATGTAATGTGGGCTGATGGAGAGGGAATGGCCCAGATTATGAGCTTGCTTGGGGTTGAACCAGTATGGTTTAGCAATGGGCAGCTGAAAGGGTTCTCCGTGATTCCCCTTGAAGAACTTGGCAGGCCCAGAATTGATATTACAATCCGAGTTTCAGGAATTCTACGGGATAATTTCCCAAACTGTCTTGAGATCATAGACGAAGCAATTCAGGCAGTGGCTTCCCTTGATGAACCTGAGGAGATGAATTACCCAAGAAAACACAGTCTTCGGATGATTGAAGATGGAACGAGTTCCAGGGATGCTACCTTAAGGATCTTTTCAAGCAAGCCAGGGACTTATTCGGCCGGAGTTCAGCTTGCAGTCTATGCAAGTGCCTGGAAAGATGAAAAAGACCTGGCAGACATCTTCCTTTACTGGAATGGGTATGCATATGGAAAGGATATAAAAGGCAAGGAAGCCCATACTCAACTTGCTTCAAGCCTTAAGACCGTGGATGCTACCTTTAATAAAGTGGTAAGTGACGAGTACGACCTTTTAGGGTGCTGCTGTTACTTTGGAGTCCACGGAGGCTTTACAGCTGCAGCTAAGCAGGCTTCCGGAAGAGATGTAAAAGTTTACTTTGGTGATACTCGAGAACCTCAGCACGTTGAAGTCAGGGACATGGCTGACGAACTGCGAAGGGTTGTAAGAGCCAGGCTCTTAAATCCGAAATGGATCGAAGGCATGAAACAACACGGATATAAAGGCGCACAGGACATTTCAAAAAGGGTTGGAAGGGTCTATGGCTGGGAGGCTTCTACCCAGGAGGTGGACGACTGGATTTTTGATGATATCACAAAGGCCTTCGTGCTTGACGAAGAGATGCGCCGCTTCTTTGAAGAGAACAACCCCTATGCCCTGGAGGAAATGTCCAGGAGGCTCCTTGAAGCGCAGTCAAGAGGGCTCTGGAATCCTGACCCCGAGCTTCTTGAAGAGTTGAAAATGTCTTATCTCGAAATTGAGAGCTGGATGGAAGAACTGGCAGGAGAAGGAGAGTTTCAGGGTGGAGCTGTCGATATAATTAGTTCAGAAGATGTCCCTGACTGGAACGCAAAAATGCAGGAAATCCGAAAAATCCTCAAATAACAAAAAGGTAGCGGAATGAAAAATAGAGGTTTTCTCCTCCTAATACTTGTGCTAATTCTACAGCCCGTAGCTGCACAGGCTCAGCAGGAGGATTTCAAACCTGAAGATATGACTACTTTCATAATTCAGGTCCCTCATGGGGTAGAAGGAAATGGCCTTGCAGTCGGAAACAGCACGCTCTCTGCATATCTTTTTTTTGAAAGCTATTATGATGGCGATATGAATGTGACAGTGGAACTTGACTTACCGAAAGGTTTTGTGCTTCATGAAGCTTCAGTTCATTCATTTTCACTTCAGACCGAGTATGATGACTGGTACAGGCTTGTTGATTTTTATATACCTGCGGACACGCCCTGCGGGACTTACAACATAACTGCAAAAGCAGTCGTTGATGTTAAGGGAACAAAACACACTATTGTACGTACAACCCAGCTTAAAATTGCGTCAAAAAAAGAAGTCGCAAATAAAGTCTCAGTATCCCAGCTCATAGTACCGTCAGATGAAGACGGAAATGGAGATCCCAGCCACCCTTTAAATACTCTGGTTGTCCAGGAAACATCTCCTGCACTCAAAAAGCTGCTTAAGGTTACGGACCTGAAGATCGAGAAAGAAGACCTTACTTCGACCTACATGGGGATAAAGATTACAAATACCGGGAACAGTACAATTCCTGTCATAGTCACATATGATATTCTTGACACAAAAACAGGTGAGCATGTAAAAGCGTTTAAACCCGATATTATGGGAATGAACGCAGACACTTTGTGTTATGCTACCGTAACCCTCTCACCAGGTTCAAGTTCACTGATAAGCCTTCCCATCTATATATCTCAGGATGCAATGGGAGGAGACTACCTTCTGAGGGTTAAAGTAAAACTCACAGGCAGCGACTGGATTGCAGTGACAAAAGATCAAAAAATTACTGCAATATCAAGACGGTGGGGGCCTATAATAACTACTTTTACCGCTTCTTTGCTAGGACTTACTGCTCTGGGCTTTTTCTTCTCAAGACCCAGAGAGATAATGGACAGGTTTAAAACCCGCAACCTTGTGATGATTGCCCTTTTCGGCACCGTTTCTTTTGCAGCAATAAACCTGCCCATGACCATCCTGTGGGAGTTATCCCATGCGATCTTCGGGCCATTCAGTTTCCTGTTCACAGGACTCTTCAATGAGATTTTACTTTACATGCTCATTACTTCTCTTGTAGTACTGATCCCAAAACCAGGAGTAATAAGCCTCTTTATGACAGTCAGATTTCTACTCGGAGGTTTTATAACAGGGAGTTTCACTCCTATAACTTTCATAACATTGTCCGTCAATGCGGTAATTCTGGAACTTTTATTGTATACTGCAGGTATAACCGGTAAAAATCCAGCTCCGGATAACAGGTTCAGGATGGGAATTCTTTGCGGGTTTGCTGACATGGCCAGTAGCTATGTATCCTTCAGTGTCTGGATGGTCCTCTACAGACTTTTCTACAGCGACTGGTACATAGCTGCAAATATCCTGATAGACGGATTCCTCTACACATTCATAGGAACCTGGTTTGGAATAAGCCTTGGAAATAGACTGAAAAAGGTGGCAGAATGACGAGAACTTTAGTCAGACTTTTCTGGCCTTTGGTCAAGCTTTCCCTCGGAAAGGTTTGCATCGCTGCCAGAAGCTTTCGATCAAACCTTTTTTTGAAAAGGTTGTGGTTTGCGGTTGTGGTATAATGATAGAAATTAAAGACCTATGGTATACTTATCCTGGAAGATCGGAGCCAACTTTAAAGGGAATCAACCTTAGAGTCGAAAAAGGAGAATTTGTTCTCCTAACAGGGCCTACAGGATGTGGAAAAAGTACTTTATTGAAAACCTTAAACGGGATCATCCCTCACGAATCAGGTGGGATATTTTCAGGTAGTGTGAAAATCAAAGGGATGGAAACCACTGAATCAAACCAGATTGAAATCTCGAAAGAAGTAGGCCTTGTGTTTCAAAACCCGGATGATCAGATTTTTTCTACAACCGTTGAGGATGAAGTAGCCTTTGGGCCTGAAAACCTCTGCTTCGAGCGAAAAGAAATTGATAGAAAGGTAGAAGAAGCCCTGAAAATCGTAGGGATGTCCGGTCACAGGCTGGCTTCCACAAATTCACTTTCCGGAGGACAGAAACAGAGAATCTGCATTGCAAGCATGCTTGCAATGGCGCCTGAGGTCCTTGCTATGGATGAGCCTGTAAGCCAGATGGACCCCAGGGGTACGCATGAAGTCCTGAATACGGTAAGAGAACTCAACAGGAAACTGAAAACGACTATTCTGCTAGTTGAACACAGACTACACGAGCTTGCACCCTTTGTAGACAGAATTGTCATAATGGACGAAGGAAAGATAGTCTTTGATCAACCTGCCTCGAAAGCTTTTGATCATCTTGAAGTATTTTACAGACTTGGACTTCGGATTCCCGAACCTGTTGAACTCTGCCATAGTCTTGGAATCAAAGCCAGTCCTTTGAGTGTCAGTGGGGCTCTTGCCTTACTGGACACGGAAGATTTTAGAAAAAATATTAATATTTTTCAGCCCTCTCCGAATCCAGAGAAAAGTACTGTAGTAATCAAGAACAGTTCAAGGAAACCTTCTACTGAAAATAACAATTCTGAAAATAACAATTCTGAAAATAACAACTCTGAAAATAACAACTCTGAAAATAACAACTCTGAAAATAACAACTCTGAAAATAACAACTCTGAAAATAACAACTCTGAAAATAACAACTCTGAAAATAACAACTCTGAAAATAACAACTCTGAAAATAACAACTCTGAAAATAACAACTCTGAAAATAACAACTCTGAAAATAACAACTCTGAAAACAATGGTTATGAAAACAATGATTGTAAAAACAATAGAAGTTCTATTGTTTCAATCCAGGACCTATGGTCAGGATACGAGAAAAACAAAATGGTACTGAAAGGAATAAATCTAGAAATCAATAAAGGTGAGAGAGTCGCGATTATGGGCACGAACGGTTCGGGAAAATCGACTCTGCTTTTACATCTTGCAGCTATTCTCAAACCAGATAAAGGAAGCGTGAAGGTTTTTGAAGAGGACACAAGGTCCAAGAATCCATATTCCTTTGCAGGTAAGGTCGGATTTGTGTTCCAGAACCCTGACCTTATGCTCTTCTGTGACTCAGCTGAGGAAGAAGCAAGATTCGGACCTGTTCAATTAAAGTACAGTAATATTGAGGAAAGGGTAAAAAATTCTCTTGAAGCCATGTCAATTCTTCCTTTCAGGTACGACCTCCCCCAGGCACTGAGCAGGGGACAGAGACTCAGAACAGCCGTTGCCTCGGTAATTTCCATAAACCCCGAACTTATTCTTCTCGATGAACCCACAACAGGGCAGGATAGAATGAACATAGAACAAATGATGGACTTTTTCAAAAATAATAATTCTACACTGATTTTCTGCACACACGACATTGAGGTAGCCATGTCTTATGCTACAAGAATCCTGGTGATGAATGATGGGAAGATCATAGCAGACGGAAAGGGAAAAGAAGTTATAAAAGACACTGAAAGCCTCAGAAAGGCCTCGCTTACCCAACCTCCGGTTGTTGAGATCGCAAATCATCTGGGAATCAACGCCTTTTCAGTTAAAGAACTTGTGAAAACACTGACTTCCAGAAGTGCTGAAGGGATAAAGTGTTGAAGGGAGATGCGGGATAACGTAAGATATTGAAAGGAGATGCTAATAACATAAGGTGTTAAAGAGAAATACTGAAACATAAGGTGTTGAAAGGAGATGCTAATAACATAAGGTGTTGAAGAGAGATGCTGATAACATAAGGTGTTAAAGAGAAATACTGAAACATAAGGTGTTGAAGAGAAATGTGCGATATAAAATATTAAAGAGATATACTGGATGATATAAGAACATTAAAGGGACGTGGGATGATAGCATGATAGGTGCTAGATCAATTGCAGAACCGACAATTAAGGATACAGTTATTAACAGGATAGACCCAAGAGCTAAGATTCTTATTCTGATTTCCATAGTTTTTGTCGCTGTATCCCTGGATAACCAGAAAACAATGTTTTTATTGTTTCTTACTGTACTCTCAGGATTCGTACTTGCAAAAATGCCGGCAATAAAGATCAAGACCCTGGTTATATTGCTCGTACTTTTGATATGGGGAACTATTTACTCACAGGCTCTCTTTTACTCTCAACTCCCGAGAACTGTTATTTTTACCATAATCCGTCCTGAATTCCCGATTCTGGGCTGGTTGACAGGCGGCGGACTGTTCGTTTATGAGGAAGGATTTCATCACGGCGCAGTTCAGGGACTTAGATCGGCTTCAATCCTTTCTCTTGGGCTGTTGATGTGCTGGACCACGGACTCGAGAGATATGTTAAATGGCCTGGTCGGACTCAGGGTTCCTTACAGCGTAGCTTTTATGGTGATCACAGCAGTAAGATTTTTACCAATAATAATCACCGAAGTAGCTACCGTGATAACAGTTCAGCGGCTCAGAGGATTTAATCCGACAAAGTTCGGGTCAGGAATCATAAAAACATTACTCAATATATTGACTCCGACTCTTGCAAACTGTGTACGGAGAACCGGAACCCTTGCGATCTCGATTCAGAGTCGAGCTTTTCGGGCAAACCCGGACCGGACATCTCTTAAAAAACTAGAGTTTTCGGACATTGATAAGATAGTGGTTGCAGTCTGTGTTTTTACAGCCATAAGTGTTGTGATTATGAAGCTTATTTACAATATGTATACAAGCGGGATTTATTATACTTCAGGTTTAAGGCCTGTTTATGCAATTGCAGGAGGATACCTGTGATAGAAATAAAAAAATTATCCCGATCCTTCGGAAACCTGGTTGCTGTGGATAATCTGGATCTTGAAATCGAAAACGAGATCTTTGGCCTTCTTGGTCCTAATGGGGCAGGCAAAAGTACGACAGTTATGATGCTTACAACTCTACTAAAACCCAGCAGCGGTACTGCAAAAGTATGCGGATACGATATAGTAAAAGAGTCCAAAAAAGTAAGGTCAAAGATAAGTTATGTCCCTCAGGATATGGCAGTTGACAGAAAACTCACAGGTAGGGAAAACGTACAGCTTTATGCAAAACTCTACGGCATCCCTAATAGGAGTTCAAAGGTAGATGAAGTGATTGAAATGATGGGGCTTTCAGATCGTGCCGGCGACCTTGTAGCAACATACTCCGGAGGAATGAGAAGACGTCTTGAACTTGCTCAGGCGCTTGTACACGAGCCGGAGGTTTTGTTTCTGGATGAACCGACCCTTGGACTGGATGTGAGTGGCAGAAAGAAGATTTGGGAGCATATCAGAATGCTTAAGGCCGAAGGGATGACCATCTTCATGACTACGCATTACCTTGAAGAAGCAGAAAAATACTGTAACAGGGTTGCGATTATCGATAAAGGACATATCGCGGTTGTTGGCTCTCCTGAAAACCTTACAAGCTCAATAGGAGAAAATGCCTCCCTTAATGATGTTTTCCTTGAAAACGTTAAAACCCCTGAAGAGCAGGCTGGGTTTAACTCAACACAGTTCAGAAACCTTCTGAGGCGAAGATGATGAGAGCAGTATATTACTATTTTGAGAGGGATCTCGTAAAATGGCTAAGAGGAAAGGTTACTGTTATTTCTTCTCTTGTAATGCCTGCAGCATGGCTGATATTTGTAGGGCTTGCCCTGCCAACAAAGTTTACGGAAAATTACCTTGAGTTTATCACTCCCGGAATCCTTGTCATGACTATGCTCTTCTCCTCCCTGCAGGGCGGTTCTCTAATGATTTTTGATAAAATACTGGGCTTTCTGAATAAGTTCATGGCCATGCCCTCTCCAAGGGAAAGTATACTATATGGAAAAATACTCTTTATCAGTGTCAGGGGCCTGATGCAGGCAACTGTGATACTCCTTATAGCTACTCTTCTTGGAGTAAGGATATTGAACCCTGTGCATATATTTCTGATATATCTTACACTGTTTTTATTTTCAGTGGTTTTTTCTGCTCTTTCAACTATGATAGGACTGTATTTAAGTGACCATGACAGCTATGCGGCTGTTAACAGCATGATCAGCATGCCTTTGTTCTTCACAAGCAGTGCACTCATGCCCTATGATGTCATGCCTGTCTGGTTGAGGGCTCTAGCCAGGCTCAATCCGGTAAGTTATGCAATAGACAGCACAAGGATCTTGTTTCAAGGAGGGATACCTGTTCAGGGACTTATAGGCCTTGCTATAGGAGCCGGAATCATGGTGCTTCTCGGGACATATCAGTTCAGGAAAGCATTCGTGTGAAAAAGAGGAACGAAAGTAAAGGAAGCAGAATATGGACAAAGGAGATAGAAGAGCAACAGAGAAAAAATTTAGAAATGGAATAGAAGTAGAAATAGAAAAGAAGTAGAAAAGGAGCAGAGAAAAATAAAAAAGGAGTAGGGAAAAATAGAAAAGGAGAGAAAAGGAGTAGAGAAAAGTAGAAAAGAAGTAAAGAAAAGTAGAAAAGAAGTAAAGAAAAGTAGAAAAGAAGTAAAGAAAAGTAGAAAAGAAGTAAAGAAAAGTAGAAAAGAAGTAAAGAAAAGTAGAAAAGAAGTAAAGAAAAGTAGAAAAGAAGTAAAGAAAAGTAGAAAAGAAGTAAAGAAAAGTAGAAAAGAAGTAAAGAAAAGTAGAAAAAGAGTAGAAGTCCAAACCTTTGAGGTTTAAACTCTTTTAATGTTCATGTTGATTGCAACTTCTGCAATATCAGCACTGTACTCCGAAACCCGCCTGAGACTTTCCAGGATCATGCTAAGTTCAATATTGCCTGGACCTTCACAATTCTGCGGTTCCAAAGAAACCCCGAATTGGGAAACTTTCTTGGCCTCCACGACGATTTTATTAATAGCCTGCGGGTCTTCCTCAGCCATTGAGTCTATTGAGCTTTCAAAAACCTTGCAGGAGAGTTCAGCCATCTTAAAGATAGGGTCATCAGCGCTGACTCCGGAACCCATTTTCAGGATACTTTTTGCAATTTTTACAGCATGATCTCCCACACGCTCGATACTTTTCGTAATAAGTCTGTATCCCAGGCATTCTCTAGGGTGCCGGATTCCAATCTTTTCAGATAGCTCGATATCTTCAATAGAAGCCTTTAGCTGACGGACGGCAAGAAGATAAAAGCGATCCACATCGTCGTCTCTCTGAATGACATCTTCAGCAATCTCTACATTGTGATCCCTGAGAGCAGTCATGGAGTCTTCAAGCATGGAAAGCACAAGCCCATACATGTTTCTAATTACCCGGGCAAGGGGAAGGTCATTGTAGTTCAGAAGGCATTGGAAGACCAGTTCATTCCTAGATTCTTCTATAAGTTCAAGTCCTATCAGTTTCTGACGCACAGAGTCTTTGATAAACTTACGGTCATAGGCACTGAAGCCTTTTTTGGTAGTCAGTCTGATAATGTCGTAGCCTACAAGATAATGAGAAATAAGAATCCTGAGATTATTTTCTGCACTGTCGGAGTGAACATAGTCAACGGTTGCATTAAGGGTGGAATGATCCTTTGAAACCGCACTTGAAGAGACAAGCAGAGTTTTATTAGGCATAGGTGTGAGCGTAAGGGTGTCACCGGCCTCAAGCCCTATATCTCGGACCCATTTTATAGGGAGAGACACAATATAGGTAGAGTTTCCGGTAAACTGAACTTTTCTTTTATCCTTGGTAATAAATAAACCCCCTAGGGTATTTTAGTTAATCTTAAGAGAACTATATAGAGAAAAGTAATATATAAAGGTATCTTAGAAATAGAACACTAAAATGATAAATAAAACATGATAGCTGTGTCTAATTATGGTATATAGGATCAATTACAGAATCATAGAAAAACATAGAGTTAGGCTAAAAATTCGGTTGTAAAGGTAGATATAAAATCAATTTTTAGAAAGACATTTTTTCTCGTAAAACTCTTTTCTTACAATAGGTACAAAACAATTCTGTAAATACTATATTAATCACTTTCGAATAACAATAAAAACCAATTAATCAAGGAACAAACTGGAAGAAAGGAAGTATGAAAAACTGCTGAAAAGATGATTAAAATAAAGAAAAAAAATGGCTAACAAAATAAAGGAAAAAAATGGTTAACAAAATAAAGGAAAAAAATGGTTAACAAAATAAAGAAAAAAATGGTTAACGAGAATCAAAGATGATATAAATAAAGAGAACTAATTAACGGGAAATTAGCAGTTTAGCGAATTTTCTGTAGATATAGAGTCAAAGTTTTTGTATGCTGATTATACTTTAGTTCTCTTGTTGTTGGATTCTCCAACTACTAACTTATTAAGATTTATTATTTTACAGAAAAATTGACACACCACCTAAATTTCTGTATTTTAATCTAGATTTTTGTGTTTTCATTATACTCTAAACTACTATGTTTTTACTATACTCAAAATTATTGTGTTTTTCTTTTGTTTTTCTTTTAAGTTTATACAAGTGATATTCTTCAGGATTAGAGATGTTTACTGTTGAATAAACATTATTTTGCAAACATTCTTAATATCTTATATATTCCTGAAGTTCACTTTAGAAGTAAGACCCTAATGTCAAAATTTTCCTCTTTCAGCCAGAACAGCCCCAATTACCGAACCAATTATGCCTATCACAGCGGTATGAGCTACGATGACAATGGTAACTATAAATGCAGAGGCAGCTATAAGTCCTCCAAGTACAGGGGCGTCTCTGAGTATCGATCCAAGAATTCCTCCAAGAAGAAAACCCGGAATAATCATGAAAACGGTCATTAAAACTCCGGTCTTAAGCCCTTCTCCAGAACCTCCGTCTGCGTAATAACCTCCTAAAAGACCTCCCAGAAAAGGAGCTATGGAGTTTACTAATGGAATGAAATAAAAGACAAAAGTACAGACCATACCTATGAGTGCTCCACTTAAAACTCTTGCTATTATCTTCACCTCCCACAGTAAAGAACGTACATATCTTAGTTGTTATAATAAAATTGATTTAATTATTCATAAATATATAGCTAGACACTAGATTATTTTCTAGAAATAAATAGATTCTTCCCAGATCTTCCATACTTATTACCAAAGTTAAGGACAAAACCCAAATAGTCATTTTTAATCTTGAGCCCCAGCAGTAAGAAAGCAAGTACGAAAGAAATACTGTTTGCAGTGATCAGGGCTGGATCATTTACCAGGATACCGTGAAGCATCCAGAGAAACATACCTGAAGTAGAGCAAATTAGCATCATCAGGGATACATCCTTTGTAGACCTGGTAGTCAAAGCTCTTAGAAGCTGTGGAGCAAAAGCTACAGTTGTCAGTGCACCTGCAATATAACCGATCATTTAATTTCACTTCCAGAATTTAGCTAAGGTGTCCCAGAAAAAAATAGAAAATCTCTGAGAGTTGCGATGTAACCGCAACAGCATGATACTCTTTTCCTTAGATTTGTGGCTCTGCAGCCCAGTTCCATCTCGGGATGAGAGGTTCCTTTCATTTAGTTCAAAGGGCTAAGGCTCCAGGTTCAATCAGTTAAGGAACAATTACTTAAATAATTTTTTTATTTGCATATACATTTTTCGAAAGAAACATAACCCTGATATAAGCGTATCTCGTAAAACTCTACTGGGATATGGTTATGACAGAAGACTGCCTTTTTTGTAAAATAATAGAAGGAAAAGTTCCTTCAGAGAAGGTATATGAAGATACTGCCGTTTTTGCATTTCTTGATGTTTTTCCGGCAAGCGAAGGGCATACACTGGTAGCTCCTAAAAAACACTTTAGCAAGTTTACGGATATGGATGCGGAAAGTGTTGCTTCGCTTTTTGAGGCTACAAGGAAGATTACGGCTGCAATCGAGAAGGCATTTTCAGCAGAGGGATCGAACATTGGAATCAATGATGGAAAAGTCGCAGGACAGGAGGTTCCCCATGTCCATGTACATGTTATTCCCAGGAGAAAAGGAGACGGTGGGAGAGGAATAAAATCAATAGTATGGACTGAACCTGATACTGCCAATTTGAAAGAAGTTTCGGAAAAGATCAGAAGAGCGCTCTGAAAAGAAAGCTCACAACAAGAGAAATAATCCCCAGACAGAACATTTCCCAGATGGGGTTTTCAATACGAAACGATAATATATTTTTTGGAATATAATGAATTTAAGGAAAGGCAGAAGGCAGAATTGTTGTCAGTACCCTTCCGTTTCTCTTACTTTGGGGGTAAGAACAATGGCAGAAATGGAAATTGATGTTAGAGGGCAGACCTGCCCTGTTCCTCTGGTAGAATGCAGAAAAGCCTTAAAGAAAGCCTCTCCAGGGGATCTTGTTATTGTGAAGGGAACACATCCGGCATCAAGAAAAGAGATTCCTATGGCCTGCGAAGCAATGGGGCTCACAGTACTGGAAATTGAAGATAAAGAAGGAGGTAAAGAGTGGGAGATTAAGATCCGGAGATAAGCCGGAAGGGGAATTAAAACATGGGGGAAAAGACTGTTATTATCCTGCATAGCGGAGACATGGATAAGGTATACAGCGCACTTATAATTGCAAACGGAGCTCTTGCAATGGGTATGGAAGCCTCCATATATTTTACTTTCTGGGGGTTAATGCGCTTGAAGAAAGGAGAGCTTGATAAGGGGCCACTCTCCAAAATGAATATGCTAGGGCTTGGCAGGCAGATGAAAAAACAAAGAATGAATAAAGCCAATGTTGCTTCACTTGAAAGGCTGATGAACGATTTCAAGGAACTTGGCGGAAAGATAATTGCCTGCGAGATGACCATGGAAATTATGGGCTTGAGTAAAGAGGAGCTTCGAACAGACTGGATAGATGAATGGGGAGCTGTAGGTTCGTATATTCAGGAAGCACGGGACGCAAACGTAACTCTCTTTATTTGAGGTTTGGAGAACTCTTAGAGTTTGAGTTAAAGCTTAAAATATCACTATAATATGAGTTTTTCCATGGTTTGACCTGAATTAGATGTGTCTTACTGAGCAAATATTACTATCCAGGGAATTATTACTGCTAATTTATCGGATTAAAATCCAGAAACTTACTGGAGACTCTGAGATTTAACTGTAAAATCTAAAATTTGATTATTTCAAACGGGGAGGGAGAAGAAATATTCGAGAATATAATATATCTTGACAATGCCGCATGCACACGATTGGATGAGCGGGTACTTGAAGTAATGAAACCTTATTTTTTTGATGCCTATGCAGTTGCAACATCGGAATTTGGCTATTCTATGGGTATTGAAGCAAAAGAAGCACTTGCAAGATCCCGAGAAAGCATAGCTTCAAAGCTTGATGCAAACTCGGAAGAGATTATCTTCACTTCAGGGTCCACTGAATCAAGCAACACTGCACTTAAAGGCGTTGCCATGGCTCTTAAAGAGAAGAAAGGAAAACACGTTGTTGTCTCGAAGATAGAAGATTTTCCTGTTCTTAATACAGCAAAAGCTCTCGAAGGACAGGGTTTTAGTGCGACTTTTCTGAATGTCGATCCTGAAGGATTTGTGGATCTCGAAGGACTTAAAAACGCTATCACAAGAGAAACTGTTCTCGTTTCAGTTCAACAGGGAAACCAGGAAATAGGGACAGCACAGGATTTGAAAGCTATCTCGGAAATATGTGAAGAAAAAGATGTGCTCCTGCACACGGATGCTACTCATAGCTTTACTCGGCTACCTCTCAATGTAAAGGAACTACCTGTGGACCTGATCACTGTGTCCGCCCATACCATCCACGGCCCAAGAGGAATAGGTGCTCTTTACATCAGGAAAGACACCCCAATAACCAAATTTATGGATGGAGGTTTCCAGGAATTTAACCTGAGGGCAGGGGTAGAAAATATTCCATCAGCCGTTGGTTTTGCAAAAGCTGTAGAACTCGTAACCGAAGAGGAAAACAAAAGGCTCAAAGCAATGAGAGATCGCATAATTGATAAAGCACTCTCTGAGATTCCGGAAGTTACCCTCAACGGAAGCCGAGAAAAACGCCTGCCTCAGAACGCAAACCTGACTTTTCACTATGTAGAAGGTGAATCCGTAACTTTGCACATGGATATGAGAGGTTTTGCAGTAAGTACGGGTTCAGCCTGTTTCAGTCGTTCCCTTGAAGCTAGCCATGTAATCAGGGGTATAGGAGGAGATCACGAAAGAGCTCATGGCTCAGTGCGCTTTACCTTTGGACGCTATAATCATATTGAGGATGCCGATGCAGCAATTGAAGCAATGAGCGAAATAGTGGCAAGGCTCAGGGAAATTAGCCCTCTTGCAAGGAAATGAGTGGAAATAGATGGAAAGCGCACAAAAGGAAGCAGACTATAGATATTTCAGATGATTTAGTCATTTTAAACGGTTTAGTCATTTTAGACGATTTAGGCATTCTAAACAATTAAAAATAGAATATTAGACAGAAAGAGAGAGTGAGATAATGAAGTTTCCTTACAGTCAAAAAGTGCTGGAGCATTTTAAGAACCCGCACAATGTCGGACAGATCGAAAATCCTGACGGAAAAGGCCTCGAAGGAAGCCCGGCTTGCGGAGACATGGTAGCGGTTTACATTAAGGTCAACCCAGACACCAAGGTTATTGAGGATATAAAATTCGAATCTTACGGCTGTGCATCAAATATTGCTACCGCTTCAATTATAACAGATCTTGCACGTGGAAAAACTCTCGATGAAGCAAAGAAAATAACATGGAAACAGGCTTCGGAAGAACTTGGAGGGCTTCCTCCGATTAAAGCCCACTGCTCAGTACTTGCAGTTGAGGGACTGCGGGCTGCAATCAGAGATTATGAGGAAAAACACGGGCTTATAACCGAGAAAGAGCCTACTACCGAAGAGGTTATCAAAAGCAGGCTAAAACACGTTATGAACCCTCTGACCGGTCTTGACATAATTCGTACAAACCTTATCCTGAAAACGAGCGTTGAAAATGGAGTTGTGAGGGTAGTTGTAGACCTGCCTGCAAACCATCAGTTTGCTCCAGCAATAAAAGAGGATATTATGGAGAAACTGGGATCTTTGTGGGACGTCGAAAGGGTTGATGTAATATTTACAGCCTGACTCTTACATTTACAGCCTGACTCTTACGGTCTGCTCTCAGATGAGATCTAGTCTAAAGATCTAGAAAAACGAAGAGAGGAGAGTATTTTCTCCTCTCAAATGAATTTACCTCAAATAAGCTTATGGAATATGTTCCTTATATTTTATGATTCCAATGCTAGCTTTGTATTTTTTATAATTAGCCCGGATAGTTAACTGTGTGTTAAAATGCGAAAAAAATGATAGTGAAAGTTCAAAAACCAACCGATTTATGAATAAATTTAACAAAAGATAATTTCATAAGATAGATAAAGATGAAGATACGGACTTTGACCTTTCCTTATAATACATGAAAAGTTCCTCTCCCCATTTTAAAGCCTGAGGCTCAAAGGCAATTAGAAATCGAGTCGTTAATCTTCCTTTTTTATCCAGTAGAGATAGAATAAATATCTTATCAGTTATAATCATTGATATGGGTTTTAAGTCACCTTCATATACCAAAAGATTAGAAGCCTTGCTACAAAAAACGTTTTTTATTTCTTTTTTATATTCGATCAAGGCTTTGTTAATGATAGGGTTATTTGTTTTTAAAATTGGGATATCGGAATGATATTCAGTCTGGAAAGCCTCCAGGACTTTTTCTGTAACAATTGTTGTAGCTTCGATATCCTTTTGAAGATACTCAAAAAGAAGTAAAAGAGAAAACGGATGAAATATTGAAATAAAAGACATTATACGCTTAGAACTCATCAGATTTGTCATAACTTCTTCTGGAATCCGGAAAACGTTTGAAAAATCCGGTTCTATAATTCTAACGTAGCCCAGTTCTCCGATTTTATTAAGAATGTGAAAAGGAATAGGGCTTACGTCATGGTCAGACCAGAAATCCAGATTATCTTCATATACTGAAAGTGTGTTCAGGAAAAACTCTGCATTTGAAGCAATCACTGCACCCATTTCTGAGAGGGAGTATACTCCATGATCTTCAAGAACAAGGCCCCAATCAGTTAATTTTTTAATTTGGGGAGTGATTGATTTCTAGGGAAAATCAAGCACATCTTTGATGTCCTCACTGTTTTTCGGGCCTTCTTTTTTAAGAAGTAAAAGAAGATTCTTTCTTTTTTCAGAAAGGAAAAGAGTATCCAGAAGCGAAGATCTGGTTTCTACTCTGGTATGTGCTTTCGATTTCATTTTACCTAATAATACTGGAAGGAAATATATAAATTCAATGAAAAATTCTTCATTTCAAAAGAAAGAAACAGAAATCTAACTATTTTTATTTATAGTTTTAAAAAATTGATAGTAATCGACGTTTCAAAAGGCTAGTTTTTCAATCAATTTAGAATACCAGGACTTTTTGCTTATTCCAAAGTGGTTTGCCTGGCAAAAACCTCTGGATTATTCCCTCCACGCGGATAAAAATTACACCGTTTTGGCTATATGAAATGCGTATCAACGTTTAGAGTGGTAATTCCAAAAAAGATTTTGATACAAAGCTGGAAAACTGGAGGTTTTAAGACGGAAAATCGTAATAAATCTATAGTCTTTGCCCTGCTAATAGTTGCACTTCTTACAATGTCGACAGGTTTTGCAGTAGCAAAAGAGGCAAAACCAGTTGTAAAAAGTGCTGATACTCCTGCTAACAGGGTAGTCATTTTCAGTGCCTTTTCACCCGAGAAAATTGATATACACTCAGGTGAAAATGTTACCTGGATTAACTTCAAGAAACCAAAAGCCCCAGTAGTACTTGTGAGTGCGGACGAGCTTTGGGAAGAGGCAATATTGAACTATGGAAAAGCCTTTTCCGTTACTTTTGAAAAGCCAGGAACCTACACTTTTACTCTTAAGGATAATCCCAATATAAAAGGAACAGTAACCGTACTTGCTGATGAATCACAGAAAGTAAGTTCAGAGAAACCTGGGGAAACAGTTACTGAAGAGAAAGTGCATGTTCAGTTAAAACCAGAATCAGCTCTGAAACACCTGGAGATAAAGAGTGAAGAAAATGTCAGTCACGAAGAAAAGATAGCAATATATTCAACAGCACTTACTCCAAACCATTTAGATATTGAAAAAGGAGACACGGTTTCATGGGTAAACTACAAAAAGCCAAAATCACCTTCCGTGCTTGTGAGTGAAAATAAATTATGGGAAAAACAAACTCTTAATTACGGAAAAGCATTTTCATACACGTTTGAAGACTCAGGAACTTATACATTCAGTCTAGAAGGAATTCCAGAAGCAAAAGCTACTGTTATAGTAAAGTAAAAGCTATATATTTAACGAAAAAGCGGAAAAACTCAGGCTAAAAAGTCCACGTCAGGAAACTAAATTGAACACCGAAAAATTTGTTACCTACACAAATTAGAGAAATGTAAAAGAGATGTGCGGTAGTGGGGGTTTAATAACAATTTTTGAATGAAATCGTCAGAATAAGTAAGAACTAAGAAAGTGAGAGGATAGACAGGAAAATATGTAACAATTATTTTTTGAAAAATTTCTACGATAACTTTAACATCTACTTTAGCGAGTTTACTGAGGGAAATTCTCTTTAAATTGCCTGCACTTCGTACATTTTGAATCCTTGCCTTCAAGGACCCTATAAAAGTTTCTTTTTTTTACCTTGTCAAATATCTCAGCATTGTTAAGTATTTGAAATTTTCAGAAATATGTACTCTGAAGGACAGGATATACAGTAATAGTAGCCAGTACAGTTAACTCCTGTTTTTACCCGTAGATTTTCTATACTTTATAAATCAGCTTTTTTTTCTTTGACCAGGAAATGAGAAAAACCATTTCAGTTTTTTCTTCTTTAACCAGGAATTAAGGAAAACCATTTCAGTTTTTTCTTCTTTAACCAGGAATTAAGGAAAACCATTTTGGTTTTTTCTTCTTTAACCAGGAATTAAGGAAAACCATTTTGGTTTTTTCTTCTTTGATCATGGAATGAGGAAAACTATTTTCTGAGAGTTTACGTGGCTCTCCATTAATCAGATCGGACAAAGAAGAAGTTTGGGAAAAAGAACAATAAAAAAACTATATTATAAATGTTAGGTTTAATTCGAAACTAAAATATAGAAGTTAAATCTAGAAAAAACGACGATGACAGATATTATATAAAAAGAACCTAAAAATAATAACTGGATCATGTAGGAAATAAGAAATACTTTTTAATGCATTATAGCCTCGGGCATATAGAGATGTGATTTTGATACATGGTACTTAACACGTAGTATTTGATGCGTAAAAAAAGAATATTTTAAATATGTCTTTTTCAATCTGGAGAAGTACCGGATCCAAAGTGAAATCAATCCCAGTTCATGGAATAGTCCAGACAGGAATAGATTTTAATTATAAAGAATATACACAAAAACTCCATTCTTAATCCCTAATTGAAGGTGTACTTTTTGAACCAGGGAATATTGAAGAAAGCCATTGTGATTCTCTTACTGATTGCAGTGGGAGTATTTCTTGTCCGTGCTTACTGGACGGAGATTGTATCTGTTTTTGGAGAGAGCTTGAAAATGCTCACTGAAACACGGATTCGATATGTTATTCTGGCGTTCTCAGTTTACCTGCTGAGTGTGTATTTATTTGCGGTCCGCTGGCAGCAAGTGCTCTCCCGCATTGGTTATACTCTTAAAGCTACAGACCTTCTTCCCATTCTTTTCGGAGCAATTTTTGTTAATAACCTGACTCCAGCGAATCGGACAGGAGGAGAACCCTTGCGGATGTTCTGGGCTAATAAACGCTTCGGTATAAGCTATACTGACGCTTTCATAACGATCCTTTTTGAAAGGCTCGTTGAAGCTATTCCCATTATCTTGCTATTATTCTATGTGTTATACCGCTTTCCCTCTTTAGAGATTAACTTCCTGCCTCAGAAAAGCATCTTGACGTTAAGTTCAACTTATTTACTGATCCTTGCCTTCCTTACAACCGGAATACTCATATGGGTTTTCCGGGAAAAATTTACTGTCTTTCTTAAAGATATACAGCAAAACTGGAAAAAACTCAATAAAGCCTTTATTCCTGTTCTCCTGTTATCTTCCGGGGTCTGGATTCTTGATATAATACGCCTTCAGCTTATCTCTATGGCTCTAAATCTTCATCTCCCCCTATATATTGTTGCATCAGTTTCAATTTTTTATCTCCTACTTGGACTTCTGCCAATAACCCCAGGAGGACTTGGAATAGTTGAAGGAGGGCTGATCTCCCTGCTTCTATATTTTGGGTTATCGCTTGCTTCCTCAGGAAGTTTCGTTTTTCTAGAACGTTTTATTTCTTTTGGGCTCAGCAGCCTGATAGGATTCCTGTACCTTTTTTACTACGGAGGAAGTGAGATATGGAAAAACATAAAATTGCAATGATCAGTGATTGGTATTTTCCAAAGGTTGGCGGAATCGAGTATTCCATGCATACCCTAGCTAAAACCCTGAACACGCACGGATATGAAGTAAGTGTTATTACAAGGAGCTATCCGGGTATTCCTGAGTACAGCAGAAGGGATGGAGTATCAGTAATAAGGGTCAAAGGTAGACCTTTACCCGGACAGAGTCGGTTTCTCATGCCCAGTGCATATAAAGAACTTTTTGGCCTTTTAAAAAATGAAAATTATGAAATTATTAACTGCCATGGACTGGATTCACCCATAGGTATGGCTGCTCTTATTGCATCCCAAAAACTCGGAATTCCCGTAGTAGTCACCAATCATTCCCTAGTAGGAGATACGCCATACCGCTCGCTTTTTTATCTTGCCGGTAAATTGCTTTTAAAGAATGCTGACGCTGTAATTGCAGTTAGTTCGGCAGTTGAAAAAGACTCTAAGATAATGACAAAAAAACCAATTTACCGAATTTTCAATGGGGTAGATTCTGAGGATAAAATCGTCAAAGTCCCTTTTCCTGTTGATCCTGAAGGAAAACTCGTAATTGTCACCGTTGCACGAATGACAAAGAAAAAAGGTGTTCAGAATATTGTAGACCTTGCCCCTTCTCTTCTGCAAAAATATAAAAATTTGTTATTTGTAATGATAGGAGACGGTGAACTCAAGGAAAAGCTGGAAAAAACGGTAGAAGAGTTAGGTATATCCAGAAATTTTTACTTTACAGGAGAAGTATCCAGGGAAAAAGTGCTGGGATATCTGGAACAGGCAGACATCTTTGCCCTTCCCTCGATTAATGAGGCTTTTGGGATTTCGATTCTGGAGGCAATGTCAAAAGAAGTTCCTGTTGTAGCAATGAATAATAGTGGAGTTTCGGATATTATAACTAACGGTGTGAACGGCTATCTTGCAGACAGTCTTACCGAATTTTCATCCTATCTTGAGAATCTTATAGAAAAATCGGCTCTGCGAACTTCCTTTTCCAGGGAGGCTTTAAGAGGGCTTTCAAACTATGATTGGAATAGGATCTGTGAACAGACAATCAGAGTATATAAACATGTCACTTATGAAAAATATCACAATAACCGTTGATGTGGAAGAAGATTGTCCTCCTATGCTTACGAGTACGAGAGGCATGGAAGAAGGACTGCCTGAGTTACTGGACCTTTTCAAAAAAGAAGGGATAAGAGCAACCTTTTTTGTTACCGGAATGATGGCTAAGCAGTACCCTGACCTTATATCCAGAATTCCGGAAGAAGGACACGAGCTTGGATGTCATGGACACACTCATACACGTTTTGACCGAATGGATAAAGAAGAAGCCAGGTTTGCTCTTAAACAGGCTGGAAAAGTTTTAAGGCAATTTGAAAGGAAACTTGTTTCTTTCAGGGCTCCAAACCTTCAATTTCCGAGAAACTATCTTGGACTTCTAGAAGATGAGGGTTTCAGGTATGATTCATCCGTTGCAGCGTATAAGCCTCCTTTTCCTAGGAGTAAAATTGAAGGCAAAATAATAAGGATTCCTGCGACGATTACTTCTTCATTTGTAAGACTGCCCCCTGGATTTTTTCTCCCGATACTCAAGTGCTGGGAATCTCCTGTCATTTTTGTCCATCCCTGGGAATTCGTAGATATGTCAAACACATCTATACGCCTGGACTGCAAGTTCAATACCGGAGGAAAAGCTCTCAACAACCTTAAAATCCTGATCCGTGCCTTAAAATCTCAACACTACAGTTTTTTAACTCTGCAGGAAAGAGCGAATCTTGAAAGATATAAGTAACTGCCTGAAAACAGTAAATAAAACTCATTTTCTCATGTGAGAAGATACCAATGTTGCTGGAATCCTGTCTTAAAAAACATCTCAGTGAATTTTTCATAAGATTATAATTCAGACCAATATGGTTTTGTTATTATAATTTCATGGGATGTAATTTATGATGTTACTATTTCACGAAATTAAGGCTTTATAATGTGATTTCATGAAATTACGGCTTCATGATTCGATTTCATGAAATTACGGCTTCATGATTCGATTTCATGAAATTACGGCTTCATGATTCGATTTCATGAAATTACGGCTTCATGATTCGATTTCATGAAATTACGGCTTCATGATTCGATTTCATGAAATTATGGCTTCATGTTGTGATTTCACGAAATATGATTTCATGATATGATTTCACAAGATCAGGATTTCATAATGTCATAGTTTTTCATACTGAATAATTTTTAAGTTTTAATAGAAACAATGATGTAAATTATTCTTCAAGAACTTCCAGAAGCTTCCTAATTTTATCGTTTTTTATCGAATAGAGTCTCATTTTTCCTTCGTTTCTTACTTTAATTATTCCCCAGTCCTGCAATTTTGCAAGGTGCATTGAGGTATTGGACTGTGTTCTACCAATGAGTTCAGGGATCTCGCAGGCGCATAGCTCTCCTTTACAGTCATCGGATTCATTTGCCTTGTATTTGCGCTCAGCCTCAAGAAGAGCCTTGATTATCCTGTATCTTGTATCTTCGCTCAGTGCCTTGAAAAGCTGGATATTTTTTCATTAATCATATCAATAAACATTGAACTTGAGAATATATAACTTTCTAAAGCTGAAATGGAAAATCAAGTAAATCAAGTACTTGATCGAGATGCATTTAAATAGCCTATAGGATTTAAATAGCCTATGGAATCAGGAATCTTCAATTTCATTTTCCGGCTGCTTTCTTAGCATCTTTTGTTATCTCTTTCATCATCGCTCCAACAAGGTTAGCTTTTTCACAGTGAGAAGCCTCTTTTGGCTTGCAGTTCAGGAGAACGCTCATGAGTCTGTCAGCCATCCGGTAGAACTTGAGATCTTCAAGCCGGATCAAAAGTGCAGATAAGTTTTCGCTGAACTCCCTACATTTGTCATGGTTACAGACAGCTTCATCATGCAACTGGCATACCGTTTGCAGATCCTTTATTAGTTCCCTTGGGATACTCTCGATCATAGGAATCGATCTGGTTAGTATTTATTTTAAATAATTTAACAAGAAATTGAAAGTATAAAAGTAAAACTCGACAAAGCAGAATACGATATCAGCAAACAGAGACAGGTAGAACTTTTAAATTTACTAAAGTTTTTAATGACTCTGTTCCAAAATCCAGTGATTTTTGCATTTTTGATAGAAAGTCTTAATTAGCAAGAAGAATCCAGTTTTTATCAAAATCGATATTCGCTATCTAAAGACTTGAATCACTAAGTTGTATTACATGGATGGTGACCATTTATAAAATCTAGTGATTTTGAGTTTTACATTCATCACTAGATTTTGGTACTGAGTCTTTTTAATTTTACTTTTATATTTTTTGTAATTATCATAAACTTTGTTTTCCATTTTTAATAGAAATATCTTTTTTACCAGAAAACAATGTGAAAGATCTGTTTTATTAACATTATAATATTTCTTTTAAAACTTAAGAAGAATCTTCTGGTATCTACTGTGTTTACACACGTAAGATACGAAATCTATGAACTGTTGACTTAGGTCCATAGTGGTTGGAACATACTTCAACATGCGACCTGCCATGAAGATTTACAATGTTTCATTCATTAGCTTTGAAATAGATACTATCTAACTCAATAAAATAGATAGCATTTGATATAGAATGGACAATTAGTCTATGTATTACGTTCAAATTTAAGATCCACTGAAAATTTTGGGTATTTATTTCAAATAAATATGAAACAAAATTTATATATTATGCTAAAAGTGTTTAGATGAGTATTAAGAGGTATGCATTTCAGGAGGATAGACGGCCACGTTCAGGTTTTTACAGGTAAAACAAAACTTTAATTTTTTGACAATTTATGATACTAATCTCAGAATCAAATTAGAAAAATATATATATTTATGCGCATATGTGTAAATTCAAGATATATCAATTTCTTTTGCAACTCGCATCAATTCAATAAATAGCTAAAAAACAGTTAACCTGGAAGTTACAGATTGCCTGAGAAGAGGTATAGAAAAGAGCAAGATTTAGGAGTCCGAAAAACATGTCAAGATCAGATGTCTGGAAAGATTTTTTTAAAGATAAGAAACATGGAGGGCACAGATATTCGTCTGAGGAATTTCTTTCTATGGAGGCAAGGGAAAAACTGTTTCACCTTGATGGAGGTAAAAGACTTCTTGATTTTGGATGCGGGGCCGCAGAACTCCTGACTTACTATGCTCCGGAGTATGAGCAGCTTGTAGGAGTTGATTTTTCTGAATCCATGCTAGAAGAAGCTAGTAAAAGGATTAAGAAAAAAAAGTGCCAAAATATAGATCTAATTCTTGCTGACCATCAAACTCTCTGGGAGAAACTGAATTCTTCTTTTGATCGAATAACTGCAGCCGGTGTAATTCAGTACTTGACATTTCAGGAAATTGATAAATTTATCTCCGATGCATCAAAGTATCTGAATGAAGATGGTAAAATTGTACTTTTTGATATTCTGGACTCCCGCTTGTATCCATTATGGAAGATAGGACTATTCTCACAAGATGCAAACGGCCTCAAAATTGTATGTAAAACAGGTTTCGAGTTTAGGACTGCAATATCGTCAAGTCTGAGAAACCGTCCAAAAGATATTCTTGGATTTGCCCACAATCCTTACGCAGTAGAGAAAATTGCAAGTAAGCATGGTTTTAGAATGATCTGCGTACGCTCAATGTATTACGAGTACAAATATCATGCGATAATGTTTCGAGCTTAAAAGGCTGTTCAGACGGACATTAATTAAGGAATATCAAGTTTGGTTAAAAATAATGCAAAATCGGTGTGGTGGTTTAGTGAACACCCGTAGTCACCTAAAAAAGTTTTTTCTAATACCGTTTATATTTGGTAGTTTGTTTATTGGAGGAACTGAAGCTTTCTCCTGTAAGGATACTTCAAAAGTTCATGAGAATATCAATCAAGGCATTCTCACCTTATTTTCACAAAATTACTCCAAATCTAAAAGTGTTCCGAAAAATGTTTTTATCGCAAAACTTCAGGGTAATAAGATTTATGACAAATTATACTCTGCAATTTATGGAATGCTTAAGTCAGAAATTTCTTTTAATACCTTGAAAGCACTACAGTATAAAGTAAGAAGAGATTCCTGTTCATGTCCGTATAGTTTGTTTCCGGTTGCAGACACTGTTTTAGAATCCGGAGTAAATGGATATACGGCAGATTTAGTTAAATCTTCAGAAACTTATAGGTTCTGTGATGCTGCTTCTATCCCACTAATTCACTATACAGAGCAGCCAAGACAGATTGGATCACTGTACATTTGTAGTTTTGTACCAATGGTTAAATGCACTTACCAAATCTCAATAGATCTAAAGATGGATGACCCACAAAGCTTTGTTGAGCTTAATACACCTGGTTCAAAGTTGATCCTCCATAAAATAAATAACAATATTATATTAGAAAGCTATTTTAAAGATCCTTCCGGGAATATAAGGTGCGAATCCATATCCTTTGAGAACACGGGAGAAAGGTCAAATTTTGCAATTATGTTTGATGGGCAAAATAAAACGAATACGATTTTTGCAAAAGATGGCAACTGTATAGTAACACCTTTTTATAATACCGACAGGCAGAGATTACCGTACGTGGATATTTCAAATGGGTACATAAAGCTCACTTCTTTTGTACTTGGCAAAGGAACCTATCTCGATGTTGATATATATAGTATAAGCCAGATTGTAGACAGAAAGCTCATAACTGCAATTGGAAGTAATAGAATGCTGCCTTTCGGAATTGATGGCCCGCATTTTAGAAATACGACCGAACAGGGAATACGCTACCTTAATAGCAAGAAAAACAAAGGAACAATATGGTTCGATATAGAACTCCTTGAACAATACAGTGAAGAAGACCGTGAATACTTGCGCAGTCTGGTCATTAATGAGTCTTGGGATGTAGGTGTACATTACTCTAAAGAATTGAATAGTTTTCCGCTAGAACAAGCTTACAAGATAATGAATGAAGGATATCTATACGTGTACGAAATAATTGGGCAAAAACCGACAAGTTGGTGCTCCATGAGAAACAGAGATAATATTCTGCATGCTCATTATGCATATGAAAACTTAGGGATGCTCTGGAGAAACGGAGACTCGGGAATTCATACGGAAAAATATATTGGAAGTCTGGAAGATAATACCTGGGAATGGTGGGAAACAGCATCTTTAGCAGGCATGGTACACCCTGTTTTTACCCATGAACTTGACCTGGACCCGGCCGTAAAATATTCAATTAGTCGCTCAAAGTTTCGAAATTGGGTAAATAACTATGAGTCAAATAATATGCCCATAGTGTCTTTTCACGAGTACGGCCAAGTAAGTCGAAACACATATGATGCCAGTTTTGAAAACCTGCAATATACTGAAAACTCTGTTCTTTTTGATGCACACACAAATGGTGGCATTGCCTTTGTAAACGTAAACGTAAAAGCTGGAAGAGATACTCAGGTTTACGACAAAACATCTGGAAAATTCCTTGATTACGACATAGAACAGGATAATTCGATTACGTTCTGGGTTGAAAACAATCATAGTTATATTATATAGATTTGAATAGTGCCTAATATTGATGGAATAACGGTCCTATACAGGGTATTTTCTTGTAATCTACTTTGTTTATTTATGTGTAGTGCTGATACAGATGTTTATCTAGTGAAAGATAAAAATGGCAATATAATTAGGGACAATTTTCCAGCAAGAATTAGAATTGTCTTTGAAAACTTCATTAACAGCATAATTCACCAAGTAAGTGATCTTATGAGCCTCTCAAAAATTTGCATTAAACCCATTATGTATTTAATATATTTTAAGAGACTGATACGAGATGCTATTGGAGCTTTTCTTATAAGGAATTGGAAACAAACTGAAAAGGAAAGCGTGATGTCTATAGAGGATGTTATGCTTCCTGAAGTGTTTAGAATTCAAGAAGAAGGATTTGAAAATCAAGGACAGAATGAACTTATAAAATATTCAAAAAAACTCAGGAAAATTTTTTATGTAATTAAGAGTCAGGATCAAGTAGTAGGTTACTCGACATACTACATACGATTAATACCTTCCCTAAAAGGTTTCAAGAAAATATCAGTAATTTGTTCGATTTCGGTAGATAAGAGCTTTAGAAGAAATGGTTTTGGTGAGAAGCTATTAAAAGAAAGCATCCAGGAAATGAAATTAAACAAAGTATCTTCGATACTATTGTATGTAAGCGTAAATAATACTTCTGCTGTTAAACTATATGAAAAACTGGGCTTTCGAATAATAAAGGAAACGAAAAACATTTGTGGTGACAAAAGATGTTATGAGATGGAACTGAATCTTATCTAATTGTTATTGGTTTAATCGTTACTGGCTAAATTGTTTTTGGTTTAACTGTTATCAGTTCAATTGTTCTGGTTTAATTGTTATTGGTTAATTGTTTTTGGTTTAGTTGCTATTAATTTAATCGTTGCTGGTTTATTACTGGTTTAACTATTTTTGGTTTAATCATCGCTGGTTTATTTTTGGTTTAATCATCACTGGTTTAATCATCACTGGTTTAATTATTCTTGGTTTATTATTAGTTCTTGATGACTTATTAGATTCAATAGTTTTTTATTTTGCAATTTATCGCTTTTAATAATTTTCTATTTTATATCTGGCAGTGTCCTGAATTTCTGTAAATTCAAAGCCAAATTTTTCTATACTGAGCATAATTCAGTTCTTTTAATATTTGATTCTAAAGCCACAAACTTATTAATATTTCGAATTTTATAGAGAAATTGGCACATTGCCATAGTGTCATCAAGTTACAGAATATAATTCTGTGAAATTTAGATTAGTTCAAATTGATTTGAACTAATCCTTAAATATAAAAATCATAGTACGGATATTGTCTTAACAGCTTAAGCCAAAACCGTATGGAAAAGGAAACTCCGAAATGAGAATGCTTGAGGAATTTTTTCCAGAGTTTACCCAAAAGCTGGACGAAATTGATCAGCTTTGCTCCGAAAAAAGGATGATAGATAAAAGGACCTATCAGTTCATTTGCTTTGCTCTCTCCATTAAAGCCAGGTCAAAGTCCTGCGTTCTTAAGCATTTTAAAGGTGCCCTAGAAGCAGGAACTACAGTCAAGAAACTTCATATATTTTTGCCCTTGTAATGAGAGAAGCTGCAGGTGCCGACGACTGTGGACTCATGATGTAATTGGGGACTGGAAAGAAATCTTGAAAAGTAATACTTCCTGCAGTTGTGCAGGAGATAAAAAGTAAGTTAATTAACAATAACTGTATTCAAGAATATTAACCTTTGTCAAGTTTATTTTCCAAATTCGATCCAGTAACTCGCTTTCAAGAGTGTTTCAAGACTAAAATTTATAATTAAAAGTAAGGAATAAAATGAACGAAAAATATCTGACGTACTTAAGGCAAAACTGGAAAAAAATAGGGCTTTTCACTGCAATTCTGATATTCTTGATTGCACTGGGAGTACTTATCTTCTATACTACAGAGTTCAACATTCCCCCTAAGACGTCAAACAATACTGTGTATGTAGCAGGAGATGGGAGTGGAGATTTTAACTGCGATGGAAAAGATGACCAGGTAGAGATAAATCAAGCTCTTGAATACGTTGCAAAAAATCCGCAGTTTTCAACCGTTCATTTGAAAGGTCCGAATACATACGTTATCTCCGATAGTATTCTAATCGGAAATAATACAACATTAGAAGGAGACACTACGGCTGTAGTAAAACTCGAGGACAATGCAAACTGGCCAGTGAGTAAGCCTATGATAACACAGATGGACAGCACTGGAGTCTATGGAGTCACTATAAAAGGGTTTGAAATAAATGGAAACCATGACAAGAACGAAGATAAAAAGAAAGGGCAAGGATATTACAATATGATCAAATTCCTTGACGCTGAAAACGTAGACGCTCATGGTATGTATATGCACGACGGGCATGGAGACGGGTTAAGAGTAGAAAGAGGCTCCAATATCAAGTTTTATAATAATAGAGTGTATAAACTGGGACATGACGGTCTTTTTGCCATCGATTGCCTGAATGTAGAAGCCTGGAATAACAGAATCACCTGCAGGACAAACAGCGGTCTTAGAGTCTGGAACTCAAATCATGTAAAATTCCATGATAACGTAATAGATTCCTTTTATCACTGGAGTGCAGGCGGTTCTGGAATTCAGATTGAGAAAACAACAGGTATCGTCAACGATGTTGAGGTATATAACAATACTATCTATCACACTTATGGCCCTGGAATCTGGCTGATAGGCTATGGAGAGGCTTATCCTAAAGAAGAGGCACAGAATGTCCATATTTATAAGAATACCCTCTATAACACAGGCACTAATCCCAGTATTAACTGGGTAGGAGGGATTGTAACCAGCGGGTTCTATGATACCCTGATTGAGAGAAACATATTTGATGGAGTTTATCATGCAGCCATTATCCAGATGTATCCTCCTTCTTCCGAAGACAGAGACAGTTCAGTTGATCTTTCACCTCAGGGTACAGGTTACAGTACGATTGTCCGTAATAACATAATTATTGATACCCAGAAGCGCAAAAAAGACCCTGAAGGGACGGGATACGCAGTGATTAATTATCTGCCTGAAACGCATTCTTTTGTACTGGAAAACAACTGTCTGTACAATAACAAAGGTGGAAATTATAAAAATGCAAGCTCAACCACTGACATCTCTGCAAACCCTCTATTTGTAAACCATAGTAAACATGATTATCATCTGAAACAAAACTCTCCCTGTATTAGGGCAGGATACGTATCATCAGATTCTTCAAAAGAAATAGAGGGTAGTGGGAACAAGACAAATATAGGAAGGTATTATTAACACGGTACTATTTATGCAAAAATCAAAAATCATTCTCTCAAAAGTCCGTTAACTTGAGCTGTTTCAAACGGGAAAGTTGTGACTGCATGGGTTTCATGTAGTCCCCGGACAAATGGTATTTTTCCATAAGAGAGCTGAGTATTCCGTAAAGTTCAGCCTTATAGGCTCTATCAGCTTCTCCTTTTGCATATAATTTGTGGTATGGGTCAGTAAGTTCAGGAAATTTGAGTTCAAGGAAATTGAAGAAATGTTTTCTGGTTTCACCCCTGAGGTAAAGAATGCCGGGCAAAGCATAGTCAACTTCACATTCGGCTGCAAGGGACATAATTGGCTCTAGATTCTGAGGACTGTCGGTAAGAAAAGGAAGGATCGGCATCATATGGATTCCGGTAATGACAGCTGTACTTTTAAAAGCCTGCAGGACTGAAAATCGTTTTTCAGGAGACGAAGCCAGGGGTTCCAGTAGTGAACTTAAACTCTTATCCACCGTTGTAACCGTAACCGCAACATTAACGTGTGTTATTTCAGCAAGTTCTGTTAGAAGATCAAAGTCTCTAAGAATAAGCTCCGATTTTGTAGATATAGTGACCGGATTTCGGTGTTTAATCATCAATGCCAGAACCTGACGCATCAGCCCGTACTCTGCTTCTGCAGGCTGATAACTATCGCAGACCCCGCCTATATTAATTACCTCCTTTTTCCAGTTTCGTGCTGCAAGCTGCTTTTCAAGAGCTTCTAAAATATTGGTTTTTACATAAATCTTTTTAAAAAAGGCACAATCCCTTTCCTTAGAAGAAAGACAAAATTTTTTCTCGGAATCTTCTAAAAAAGCAGAACCCTCTTTTTCTTCCAGATAGCTGTGAGAGTACATTGCATAACAATAATTGCAGCCATGCTCACAGCCTCTGTAGATATTAAGATCCCAGTGGAATGGTAGATTAATCCTGCTGGATTTATTTATTCGGTTCAGAGCTTTTTTAACCTTGATTTCTTCAAACATCCTGGAATAAGATAGGAGTGAGAGCTATAATAAACTTAAGAAAGGAGAACCTAAGAAGAACTTTGTATCAGGAAACACACTCCAAAAAGTAGAGAAGAAGAGCCTGCTCTCAATAGTTATTTTCTATAATTATTCTCTGTAAATTCCGTCTCCTGTAGTAAGTTTTCCTTCCACCTTTACCCAGCCTTCCTGCGGGCCTGAAAGCCGGATAGAAATTCTATCAACGTAGTCATTATATTGCCATCCATAGATCCACCATTCATTCCGGCTATTGAGCTCGACAAAAATCTGGACATCGGCATCATGAGACGTATCATAGTGTGCATAGACAAGGCTTTCGTAATCAAAATGTTCGGGATTGAGATGCTCAGATCGGGAAACTATAGGTTCTTCTTCGGATTCTCGAAGATTATGTTTGGGCAGGAGCACGGGCTCATTACCAACAGGAAATCTGGTATTAATCATATGGTCAGCCTTTACATTGGTCCCGAAATCAAACGATGTCAAAACTGGAGTTTCTTCTGAGTATTCATTGGACTCCACTATTTGTTCTTCTTCCTCAACTTCATCTTCAATATTTTCAGATCCAGGCTCAGGCTCGGGTACAGCTACAGGAAGAGAATGATAAACAGGTTTAATTTCGACAGTTTCCATTTTGAACATTAGTCCATGCTCAGTATCTTCAAGGCTAAGATTCCAATTTGAAGGCTTATTGTAATAATCACCATTCACCATTTCCAGTCCTACTTCGGATTCATTCTCAAAAACTGGAACAGGCAAATACAAAGTTACATTTTGCAGGGTTCTGTTGCTTTCTATAATTATATCATATTCATAATTACTCATAAGACTGTCATTATACATTTCTTCGTTTTCATTTTCCAAATACATTGAACCCAACACAAGCAAAAAGAGAAAAAATAAGACAAATCCTCCAAAAATGGTCATCTTTCTGTTCATTGTCAGTCACTTCCCTCTAAAAATTGAAAAAAACTATGTGAGGAAGATAATTAAACCTTACTCAATTTAATCAGGAAGAATAAGAATAATACTGAATTTGTCATATTGCGTTAAATGAGTTATAAAACGAAACCAAAGTAACTGGAAAACGAAACCAAAGTAACTGGAAAAACAAAACCAAAGTAACTGGAATACTTGTTTACTGTCAATACATTACATTTTTATCAGTTAGAAGATAGACTCAAAAAGCACTTAGTTTCTTGTAATTTGATAAGGAACGTCAAATATATATTTTTATATGTGGGAGAAAGAATTAAAGAACCTGGAGACTATAAGCTTGTTTTCACCGCCTCCGGTACTGAAAGGGTACATGTATGGAGCACAGGAAGCTCATCAGGCACGAAACTCAAACAGGCTTTTAGCCATACGCCTTGAAACGAATAAGTCCTGCAATCTTCACTGTCGCTATTGCTATGCACAGAGTGGTGAGGACTCGGCAAAAATAGCTGATTTTAATAATCTCAAGCGTATTATTCAGGAGGCAAAAGAACTCGGGGCCAGGTCTGTGGTCGTAATAGGGGGAGGAGAGCCGACCCTTTACCCGAGTTTCAGGAGTTTAATAGCCTATATTGATTCCCTGGGAATAATCCCAGTAATTTTTTCGAATACAGTTTTGATGACAGAAGAGCTTGCAGTATTCCTGTACAAACATAATGCCTCAGTAATGGGAAAGTTAGATTCCCTTAAGCCCGAGGTTCAGGACTACCTCGCAGGAAGAGCAGGAGCCTCCGAAGATATCAAAAAAGGGCTTCAAAACCTTCTCAAAACAGGCTTTTCAAAACCTGCAGGACCTGGAGAACTTCGTCTGGGAGTTTCTTTTGTCAGTAACAAAATGAATCTGGAAGAAATAGAGGAGATCTGGCATTTCTGCAGGCAAAACAATATTTTCCCCAATATGGAAATTCTAACGCCGACAGGCAGAGCGAATGATGAACTTGAAGATAAGCTGCTCACGGCTGACGAAATAAAGGAGTATAAATTAAAACTGCTGGAAATCGACCGGAGATATTACGGTTATGACTGGCTGCCTTACACACCGATTACAGCAAGTGGCTGCCTTCAGCACCTTTACAGCCTGTATATCAATATAGAAGGAAATGTCCGGCCCTGCGCGCCTACAAAGCTGGACGAGCATCCTGCGTTTAAAGTTGGAGGGGAATATCCCTATAATATAAACAAAATGAGCCTTCGGGAAATTTATGATTCCAGTCTTTTCACCTATGTCCGAAACATCGATAAAATGCTCGAGGGAAGGTGCAAAAACTGCGAATATGCAGAAGAGTGCATAGGCTGCAGGGGATATGCTTACAGCGTAGGAATAAAACGTGGTATCGACCCTCTTGAAGCCCTCAGAATGGAGTGCCAGCAGTGTTTCAAATAAATGGCAGATTGTAAAACAATGGTAAAAGAACGGGAAAAGAAGAACTCAGGCAATAACATGTGTTAAAAAGAAATAATAATAATAATAATAATAATAATAATAATAATAACAATAATAAATGTGCTGTTGAATAGTTTGTGGAGAAGGTGAGAAATTGAACAGTACAGGAAGAGTGGAATTTGGACGGGTTTCGGAAAATAAGGAAAAGACAGTAATTACAAGTAAGGAGGAAATAGAAGGAAGACTCTGCCAATGCCTGAAAAACCATGAACTGCCTGATTATCTTCTGTATACCGGTACCGGAGGAGCAAAAAACTGGCTGAAACTTGATGGGGCTGAGGCGTTTCCTGTAGCCAGGCAGCTTAAAGTCCTTCTGGAAAAAAATCTGGACTCCATCGTGAGATTTATTCCAACAGGCATGAGTCTCGTAAGTGTGGGAGTTGGAAATGGAGAGAAAGAAAGAATTTTTCTCGAAGCATTAGTAAAGAAAAATCTAGCTGAAAATGAGTACTCAGGAAAAGCGTCGATACGCTATTACCCTATCGATATAAACAGTGAGTTTGTAGATATCGCCCTTGAAAAGGTCGATAACCTGCCTGTAGAAAAGAAAGGAATAGTTGGTTTCATAGAGGATATGGCAGCCCTTAAAATAAATTGGCGTCGCCCGATTCTTTTCTGTATTCTGGGAAATACCTTTTGCAATTACGAGCCAGAGTTCATTCTTCAGCTTGTCCATGAAAATCTCGAGCAGGGAGATCTTTTTTTCTTCGATGCCAGCCTGCTGCCTACTGATGGCCCGGAGGCACAATCTGTAAGGAGATCCGTAATGGGCACGTATACTTCAAGAGAGAATATCCTCTTCAATATGTATCCCCTGCTTCAGTACGGAATGGATCCTGAGGATTTCGATTTTGAACTCTTGCTTGCTCATGTAAACTCAAGGATAGGGGGAGTATACAGAACCAGGAAGAGTCTGTATATCCTGAAGGATACTGAACTCACGATTGGAGAAGAAACCATGGGCTTCAGAGAAGGAGACGTCATCCGGATGGGTTTCACTTATAAATATACATATGACCAGGTTATAGATTTTCTGGACATTTGCGGATTTGAGGTCCTCAAGGGTTTCCTGAGTGAAGACCGGGAAAGTGCCATAATCCTTGCAAAAAAACGTGTTTGAGAACGACATAGGTTAAGTGGGAGATTCAGGGTATGGGTTGCGAGATTGATGAACTGAAAAGGGCCGAAAAAACAAGGCCAGATATCATTTACGGGTGTGAGGAACTAGGGCGGCTGAAAAGTGTAATGATGCATACGCCTGGAGAAGAACTTTCTCTACTCAACGAATCGAACTACAAATACTGGCTATACGATAAGGTCCCTGAAATTTCCGGGTATATCAAAGAGCATAGAAGTTACCAAGAGTTGCTGGAGTCAAGCGGCGTCAGGATTTATGAACTTGAGGATTATGTGGACGAAAACATAGACTTAATTACGAAGATGCCAAATCTAACTTTTTTACATGATACTGCAGCTATTTCCAGAAAAGGTGCTATTCTCTCAAGAATGCGCCCGCCTGCCAGGGAGAAAGAAGAAGTTGTTGTAAAGGAAGCCCTGAATAATCTGGGAATTCCCATTCTAAGCGAATTCAATGGAGGGCAGGGGTTTTTTGAAGGCTGTCTCTTGCTTTCAAAAGAAACAGTCTTTGTAGCTGATACGGAAAGGCACACCTACCCATTTATCAAGGAATTTATTTCAAATGTTCTGAAAGACTTCAGTGAAGTTATTTATGTCCGGGTTCCGAAAGCCAGGCGATATATGCACCCTGATACTGTCTTCAATAGAATAAGGGAAGATCTTTCCCTTGCTTATCTACCTGCATTTAAGGAAAGCTGCCTGTTTACTGAAGATTCCATCGAAAAAATCGATTTTAAAGCTTTCATGCATGAGAAAAGAATGGAAATTATTTCTGTTTCGGATTCAGAACAAAGACGCCTGGCCTGTTCTTTTGTTCCTCTCGAAAGCGGAACTATTTTTCACTACGATACTGCACTTGATCACAAAACCAGGAAAAACCTTGAAAATGAAGGTATCGAGATTATTTCTTTTCACCCCGATGCCCTGCTTGCAGGAGGAGGAAGCCTGCGCTGCCATACTCTGAGGCTTTGCAGAAGGAAAAATTAAGAGTTGATGGGAAAATTTGAAAAGAGTTGGAAAGAGGGGCAGAAAAAGTCAGATCGGGTCAGAATAAAGAATCAATAACTATTGAGCCCGAGTAGAGTACCAGTGAAACATGATAAAGGAAAAGTGCGAGCAGGCCAGCCTTCTGACTTCTTTTTTTGAGGAGCTTATAATTTGCAAACCCTAGAACCAGAAACCCTGATATAAAGCCGTAAAATGCAATATCACCTAGCTGTCTTAAAAAAAGAAGCGCTGTGAAATAATGCACAAGCGTAAAACCCGAAATCCAGAGTAAAGTTCCTTCAGTACCATAAAGTACGGGAATTGATTTTATTCCTCTGGCTTTGTCGTTTTCCGTATCAATGAAATCGTTGACTGCAAGGTGTGCAAGTGTCCAGGGATAAAAAAAGAGCAGGTAGAGCAGTACAGACATATCAGGCTGCCCATAGCAGAGATAGCCTGCGATTGGAAAAAGAGTAAAATCCATCCTGCCTGCAAGCTGAGCGACCGGGAAATTCTGGTTCTTTCTTTTAATCTGATAAAAATACTCGAAAATACATGACAAAAGCATTGCAAAGAATACATAAAAAGAGTTTGGATAAGGCAAAGTAATCATTACCAGTCCAGTAAGCCCGGAAAGCAGCAGAAAAATTATCAGGGCAAAATTAGGGGAAAGCCTTCCAGATGGAAGCGGACGACTTTTGAAAGGCCTCCAGTAGGTTGTAAGGGAACCCTCAACATCAAGACTGTCCTTTTTCCGGTCAACTAAGTCGTTGAGCACTAGCCCGCCTCCAAATCCGAAAGATCCGATTAAGACGGCTTTGAATGTCACTGGCCAGGAAAAATCTCCGTAATTCTCAAAAGCAAGTGCAAGGCCTGAAGAGAAAAGCAAAATCCAGACCGGAAAAAAGTGGGCTCTTGTCAGATCTATCAAGGCTTTTACGGTTTCTTTCGTACTCCTCTCCCCCATTAATATAAAAGTAAACTATATGCTTATACTTTTTGTAAATGGAAACAGAAAACTAACAAAAACAGGAAACTAACAGAAACAGGAAACTAACAGTAATTGGCTCTAGAGTGATTGGAAAAAGAAATTGAGAAAAAACCGAAAAGGAGTAGGAAGAAAAAATAAAACTCCAGGACACCTCTCAGCAGTGCCATTTTTCCGACCGGGTATATAACAAACTCAGTATATGAAGTCAAGAATAATCGAAACTGCGTATATTATCAGAATCCCATGATAAACAGGCAGTATCTTCATTCCGGCGCCAGGACTTTTCTCTCTCCACATGTAAAGATTTGCCCCTGCAAGGATTACAAAGCCTGCAAAAAAACCGTAAAGAGCAATCTCTCCAAGCTCCGGAAGAAAGAAAACAGCTGCAAGAACATGCAGGACTGTAAAACCTGTAATCCAGTACATTGTCCCTTTTTCACCATAGAGTACGGCTATTGACTTCAGGTCTCTTGCCTGATCATTTTTCAGGTCTATAAAGTCATTCAATCCAAGATGCGCCATTGTCCAGGGATAGAAAAAAACCATGTAGAGTAGAATAGTCATGTCTGGCTGCCCGTAGCAGAGATAGCCTGCCACCGGAAAAAGCGTAAAATCCGTCCTGCCAAGAAGCTGGGCAATCGGGTAACCCTGATTTCTCTTTTTTACCTGGTAAAAAGCTTCAATGCCGTAAGAGTATATCATAATTGCGAACACGTATAAAGAGTTTGGATAGGGAAGTGTAAGAATCAAGGCTGAAACAACCGCTACAAGCAGGATAAATAATGAGAAGGCGATTTTTGAAGAAACTTTTCCTGAAGGGATAGGTCTCTCTTTAAAAGGTCTCCAGTACCTTGTAAGCGTGTTCTCTACATCGAGTCTATCTCTGTTCCTGTCCACATAATCATTAAGTATAAAACCGGCTTCAAACCCAAGCAGGCCCATAAGAGCCACCTTAATAGTCAACGCCCAGGAAAAGCCGCCATAGTTTGCAAAAGCAAGCAATAACCCAGAGCAGGAAACCAGGGGCCAGGCAGGAAGAAAATGAGCACGTGTAAGGTCAAGATAAGCTTTCAGGGTTTCTATCATTTTTTGGCCTCAATAATAATAGCGGTAATTAAAGAAACTATTACATAAAAATTGTGAAAACAAGAGTAAAATTACAGTTAGAAAGTTATTATTTTTAAAATGGTTTATTTATAGACGCAGTTACTTTTTTATTTCAGACTGAGGCTTTTCAGAGTTTTACTTCTTTAGTCCAAGCAAAGAGATAACATATCAGAATATTAATCAGTTTACAGTGTTTCTAGAGCCTTACTCGATATTGCAGATTCGATATTACAAGGTTCGATATTACAGGTTCGACATTACAAGTTCGATATGCAGGTTCGACATTGCAAGTTTCAAGACCGTCTTTGAAACTCCCATATATTATGATAAAAAAGAAACAAAGGTCCTTCATATTAACTTCAGCGAATTGGAAGATATTTTTATAAGATATGATTATTAAAACGAGACAAAATCATTAAATATATAATAATGTTTTCTCTGACGACAGTAAGCAAAAATTAATTATGATTATATCCAAAAATTTTCTTAAAATCTTTCAATGTAAAGAGATATAAAATTAGAGCCGATTTATATCAAGTCGTTTTAAAAATTAAAATTGTAGCCTATTAGAAAGGCTACTTGGATAATTCCTTTTTACGTTATTTAATTTAAACGGTTTGTGTAGTGTTTTCATCTGCAGAAGCATCGCCTGTAACATTAGAAGCGTCGTCTGTAACATCTGCAGAGGAGTTGTCTTCAACCGTGACGTTTTCGTCTACGGAGTCGTTGTCTTCAACAGTTAAGTTGTCAGCTGCAGAGCCATTGTCTTCAACTGTTAAATTGTCTGCAGGCTCGTCTCCAACTGTAATGTTGTCACTTGCAGCTGGAGTCTCTGCAGCTACATCTTCGGACTCGGTTACATTTTGGTCTGCTACTGGAGCTTCGTTAGTCATTTCTTCTTGAGATCCATTTTCTGCTGTTGTGTCAGCCTTCTTATCAGAACAGCCGGCTGCAAAAACAACAGCACTAATGACAAGGAGCATTGCCATAATCTTTAACATTTTTTTCATTAATAATACCTCTAAAGTTCTCTTCCTTTTTTACACCCAGCTCATATAAAATTATGGGATTTTAATATGAGATATTTATGCATGACCAGCCAATAACATTAAAACTTTTCGATTTGATAAAAGAATAATACCACAAAATAGTGTATTTATTTAGGATATATGTCCAGATAAGAATATTTTTTGTACTACTTGAAACATTAAAAAACTAACAGCATATATTATATCAGTATATATGAAATAAATTTCACAAGGCGAATATATAAGTAAAGTGTTGGAAAAGAATAACTATTCGGGGAGAGAAAAGTATTTAAATGGGTTATAATATCCCTCCGTTAAGGAAGCGCAAACCTGTTAACTCCCGGTTTGGGCAAGATCCGAAAGTAGTCTGAGGATAAAACACTGAAAAGTTACAAAACTCTTAAACACTGTGGTAAGGCTCAAAATGAATTCAAAAACTCTCTGTTCATAGGCTATGCCAGACCTGTGGAAAGTGAAGCTGATGCAAAAGCTTTCATAAAAGGTATAAAGGAATTACACCGTGATGCAAACCACAATGTTTCGGCTTATTTTATAAAAGAAAAAAGCTCTTTTGCTCTCAAATATGATGACGACGGGGAGCCTGCGGGCAGCTCAGGAAAACCTGTTTTTAAAATACTCGAATCAAAAGAAATCCTGAATGCGGCTGTGGCCGTGACCCGGTATTTCGGGGGAATAAAACTGGGTTTTGGGAGGCTCTCAAGAGCATACCGGGATACGGCACTCTTGGCTATTGAAGAGGCAGAAGTTATCGAAGTCTTCGAGCAGGTCAGATTAAAGATACATCTTGGATATGCAGAAAGTCAGAAAGTAAGAAATCTTATAGAGAAATATGCAGTAATCCAGGAAGAAACGTATTCAGATAATGTAGAGTTTGTTCTCCTTGTAATAGAGGAGCTTGAAGATGAATTTATTAAAAAGATAATAGATCAAACAAAAAATAAGGTAGCATTCGAAAAGCTTTAACTTCATCAGTTAAATTTGCATTCTGACTAAATGCCCTGGAAACAAAAGAACCTGAGGCCGAATTGAAACAAGTTAAAACCACGGAGACGTCAATTCTTAATACCTTTTCTATGGCATCGACTCTTCTTGCGGCATATCTTGATGTAATTTTCACGTAGAGCAGAATTTGCACCCTTACAATTCAAGATCTCTTATGTGGCGCTCATACTGTTCTTCCCAGGCCGGAGCAGTTACGCAGACCTGCTTGAGATTTCCACGGAACCAGAATCTTTTTCCTGCAGGCACGACAACTACGTCACCGGTTCGGGCCTCAAACTCTTTGTCCTCAACTATCCAGACGCCATCACCTTCCAGGATATAATATATGAAATCGCTTTTTTCATGTAGGAATTCCTCTGTGTGTCCTTTATGTGTTTCCTGATAGAGTATACCGGCATTTTCGGATTCGGCTTTAGTGGTGTAGATTCTCATCTTCACTCCCTTTTTCTCAATTACTGCCGCATCCTCAGGCTTGAAAACCACACGCCTGGATTCTGTAGAGCCAGCAGAGCGTAACCCAGGATAAGAGCTTTTTTCGAGCAGATTAAGTAGGAGAAAATTTTTCTCAAATCCGCCCTTTTCCTGTTTTTTCCGCTGCCTTATTGTCTCAAGTTCTGCTTTTGAAGAACCTCTCAGTTCTGCTATCCTGTAAATTACCTCAAGCAGGTCTGCAAGCTCCTCAATCTCTTTACTTTCAAGATATTCCTTTAGTTCCTCCTCGAGCTTCTTTTCAAGCTCAGGAAGAAAACTGGAATCTGAAAGCTCACGGACTATGCATTCCTTGCCTGAAAGTTTGAGAACTTCAGGTATAAAGTCCCGAACTGCTTTTGAATTATTTTCTGTCATAGTTTTGCTCGGTCGCAGGAATTTTTGTTTAAGATCAGCCAATTGTTGCTCACTCCCTAAGTGGAAATTGAGAATTTTCAGCTTATTCGATAATTTATCCATCAATATATGAATACTACAGCAGATCAGCCGCAAGTACTCTGAAAAACAAAAAGCCATATTATGGCAGTAATAAGCCATATCTGCCAGTAATTGCAGACTATGCCTTTAGACTGGTTTCTGCAATATTCATAAACCTTATAGGCTTTAAAAAATATAAAAAAGAGATGGAATAGGTTCATTTAAAAAGATCTACCATATTGTTCTCAACGAAGATTCACTGTAAGAAATTCATCTCTTGCCCGGACAAGTGCTTTTATATTCTCAAGTGGAGTATGCGGAGCAAGCCCACAGCCTGGAGCAAGGATATCAACTCCGTCTTCAAGGCATGCAGTAGCTTCAATGAGAACTGCCTCAGGCTCTTTTGAGAGCAGGGTATCGGACGGAGAAACATTTCCTATAAGCCTCACCCGATTGCCTGTAATCGCTTTTGCAAAACTTACACTTACTTTTTCTTCAATGCTTATTCCATCAAATCCTGCATTTCCCAGAGGATCAAGAACAGCGGTGGCATCGCCACACATGTGAAGGACTTTCAAGCCTTTTACTTTCCTGCAAAATTTCCTGTAAAGAGGAAAGACCGATTCTTCGAACATCTGAGGGGAAATAATGTCAGGTCCGGCTTCGGAATCTATAAGAGTTATGGCATGTGCGCCTCTTTCAAGCAGGCCATTGGCATATTCTATGCAGGAATCGGTAAGAACTTCCATTAGTTCCTCAACAACTTCAGGACTCTTCACAAACCATGTAAGATAATTTTTTATTCCGGCAAGCATGGAGGCAAGTCCAGCAGGGCCCACAACTCCTGCAATAACAGGCACCGTCTCTCCTACTTTCTCATCCAGAATTTCGACTGCTTCCAGGACTACCGAGGTCCGCTTGCTCTCAAGAAGCGAATCAGGAACTGTTGTGTTCTTCACATCTTCCTCGTTTTTGCATGGAAAATCCGTTATATAAGGTTGCATATCTATACTTCCTTCGTTTACTGTGCAGCCAAGGGTCTCGGCAAGTACGGTGATGTCAAAAGGACAGCGCACATTTTCAAATCCTGCAATCTCATACCCGGCAAGTGCGAGCGCAGCCATCTTATCGGCATTGAAATTTGCCTGGGGCCAATATGCTCCAGTCATTTCCATTAGTTCTACAGTGCCTGTCTGGGTTACCGAACAGACAGGAACAATATCTAAAGCCTCTCCTTTGAGTGCCTTTTCAAATCTCTCTCTCAGGGTAAATGTACTCATTTTTGTCACCAGAATGTAATCGTCGGCTAAAAATGCTTTTTAGAGAATCTTTTCAGAAAGACAATATATTGAAACAAAGATATAAAAATATATGAATGAAAAAACTCACAGAGATTAATTAAAATAATTGATATGAATTAAAAATTGGTAGGGAGTAAAAGACTGGTTCCAGTGATGAAAGCAGAAGAAATAACGAGTATGATATTGAAAATTATGTGAAATAGCGATTTTGGATATGATGTGAAAAGTTTGGTGGTACTGAATATGGCGTAAAAGTTTGGCGGTACTGAATATGGTGTAAAAGTTTGGTGGTCTTGGAATATTATGTGAAAATCTGATTAATGCTGATATAATGCGAAAAACATGGGTCTAGAATTAATTGAGATACTTAAATATCAACCATTCACGGAGAACTAGCTTCACGCCAGTTACCAGAAGGTACTGTAATTTCAAACCTCGCCCCTGTTCCTTCAGTTCCGGTTTCTTTTATCTCCATGCCTGTAATGGAAAGAATGTCTTTAACAAGGAAAAGCCCAAGCCCTGTATTTTTCCCGATGGATTTTTCAAAGATCAGATCTTTCATTTCAGGAGAAACTCCTATACCATTATCTTTTACCTCAATTACAAGATTGTCTTCAATCTTGTGTGAGTTAACACTAATTTCAGTCACATGTTCACCATGTGCCCTTGCATTGTCAAACAGATTGTAAAAAGCTTTTTTAAGCAGCGGATCTGCATAGATTTCCGTTCTGCTTTCCTCTATAGAAAACTTCAAGCTCTGGCCAGAAAAAGGAAAAGCTGCTTCTCTTGCTGTATTACTTACGGATTGCCAGATCGGAGAAATTACTCCGAGATCCTGGTAGTCTTTAGTGAAAACAATCTGGCTGTGGATTGTCTCAATACTTTTATTGAGATTTCTCAGATACTTCACTATTCTGGGGTCATTCTTTACATTTTCCGGAAGAGTTGCGGAAATTAATTCGGTGTACCCTGAAAGTACATTCACCTGGTTGAGAATATCATGTCTGGTAATATTGCTCATGAGATTTATCTTCTTGTTAGCCTGTTTCAGGGCCTCTTGATATCTATAAGTTTCAGTAGTGTCATGCATTATTAGTAGCCTGCCTTCACTGTCATCTTTTGTTAGAAGAGGGCTAACACTGAGAGTAAAAAGTTTTGTTTCAAGCCCGCTCTTCAAGAAAATTTCTCTTTTGAAATTACCCTCATGGTCTTCACCCAGAGGCATTTTTACTTCATTCCCGAAAAGTTCATTTAATTTTTTTCCGAGAATCTCCTCTTTTGTTTTTCCTGTCAGTTCAAGAGCAGCTTTATTGATATCTACTATGGAATCTGCAAGGTCTACTACGATATATCCGTCACTCATAGATTCGATTACGTTTTCTCTCGCAATAGGAATAATGTTGAGGAACTTGTGCTGCATAACGCCCCAGAAGAGAACCAAACCTGTAATTGTAAATGCAAAAGGAGTAGGGTCAAGGAATGCAAAAGGACCTACATGTGCAATATGCAAAATATTCCCCAGGACTGGAATACAGGCTGCGGTTAGAGCAATTGCTGCCTGGGCCCTGTAAGGTGCAGTTAGATGGATAAATTGGTTAAAAAAGAAGAAAATTCCAAAAAGAATTAAAATATACGAATAAATAAAAAATAGCCAGAAAAAAGGTCCATGTTTGAGCACAAGAAGAGGAAATCCCCTTGAGAAGTCAGGGTAATAACCTGAAAAATACATTCTGTGAAAGCTGTTTGTAAGCATCAGAAGAATTACTGCCAAAGGCATTAAGAAAAATGTCTTTTGATACTTTCTTACGAATTCTTTACATACCCCTGAGTATTCCGATGCAAATAAAAACCATGTTACCGGAGCAAAAGCCATCCCAATATATTCCAGACGGGCAAAGAGATATTTGAGCTCAATGTCCTTGAACCCTACCTCAAAGGCATAATTCACGGACCAGAGAGACATACTTAACATGATAAGTATGAAATATTTTGAGAAATACATCCTGCGGTACTTGAAAGCTTTGTAAGCTTTGACTGCAAGTAAAGTCGATATAACTCCTGAAAAGATTAGTGCTCCCATATAGGGAAACGCAGCAGTGGGAATTTCCAGGCTGATAAGACTACCTTCCTTTATGAATCGATGTAAGGCAAATAGGAGAGTTAGGTGAAAGAAGTTAAAAAACATAAAATGTTTATATAATTACACAAAGCCTAAATATATAAATTTATGTATTAAGTAAGAAAGTCAACCAAACTACTCCTATTAGAGCTATCGTTTTTGGAAGAAAATGAAAGTCTCAGCCATTCTACTGGAAAACTAACTTCTTTGCCCTGAGAGTGTTTTGATTTTCCGATCGAGGAAAATCGAAATATATAAACTTATTGATAAAAATCTAAATGTAAATAATGAAGAATTTAAAAGTTTGAGAGTTCGAAGAAAGTAAAAGTCTAAATTTAAAATAATGAAAAATAAAAAGTTTGGAAATTCGAAGAAAGTAAAAGTCTAAATCTAAAACAATGAAGAATAAAAAGTTTGAAAAATTGGAGAAAGATAAATCCGCTGTTCTCTGAGATAAAAGTTAAAAAGGGATTTTCAGAATTTTTCATTGCTCAGAGAGAAATTGAGAATTTCGGGAAATCCAAGATTAAGTTTGTATTTCTTAGAACTTGAAGACTCAAGAATCTGATGCTTTATATAATACAGTGCGCTCAGAATACTACCGCTGTCTTCAGAATTCATGTCTCCTGCGTATGGGTGAATATTTTCTTCAAGAGCATTCAAAAGCCCTGGATCAAGGTCATTTATGAAGTAAGTATCAAGAACCAGAAGGTTCGAAATCTGCTCGTAGAATACTGTAAGTTCCCGAAGCCAGTCTGGAAATCCGTAATCCCTTGCATACTTTTCCTTATTAAGGAACGCAAGGTAACTGGAGATGGTATCTATGAGGTCTTCGGTTAACCTGTTATCAGGGTACACGATTGGGAAACGTTTTATTACTGCAGGAGCTGTGTAGCTCGAGTACGCCATTTTAGACTTACAGACTGAAGGAAAGAGTCTGGCAATCGAACTGTTAAGCACTGCAGTAACATAGGCATACCTGCCTGGATCTTTGAGAACAATACCGCATCCATTCTCAAACACGTGATTTCCTACAGCATCATATGCAGCCTGCAGATGATAGCCTTCAGTAGCAATAATTTTAGGAGAATTAAAGTACTCCAGAAATTTTCCGCCTTTTATACTATAGTCTGCAGATTTAAGGGGAGAAGTATCGTGGCGGAACTTTCTTTTGAATTCCAAAATTCTCCCGTAAGCCATAGGGAATCTTGTCTTGAGTTCTTCGGGCGGAATTACATTATATTCTTTCTTTCCTTCCGTAGCGGACAACTCATAAGGCAGCATGAAACAATAAGGTGAAGGGCGAAATGCAAATTTTTCGGAAAAAGCCCCTGATACATACGGATAAACAATTTCGGGTTCTATAAATACAGGCCTACAGAGGCCTTCACAAAGATAATACGAGTCGGAACCGCCCTCTTCAGGAAGGGCAAGCCTGTGAAGTAGACCGTTTTGTGTGATTATACCCCCAAATATGTTCTCAGAGATATCTCCAAGTGTAATCGGTATTTCACTGATCTGTTCTACAATTTTGTTTCGCTTAACAAACATCTATTTTTCACTTCTGTGAAAGTACATTGAGAAATATGTTCTCTTGTGCTTTTTGTTTTCAGGACGAAATTCCTGAAGGAATCATACCAATTGTATGATAACTCACGAATTTTGGACTTCTAGACCCCTTTTAAAATATCAAAGTCCGCCTGAAATATAGGGTGGATTGGATTTACTTAACAGAGAATAATACAATAGCATAAGTATATAAATATAATCGTACTGATAATAAATTATAAATATAAATCATGACAAATAAGAAGTCCAGATAAAAGAGGATTTGAAAGAACTTGTACTGCAACTGACTAAAAGAGCTTAAATATTTACATTCCGATTATAGCGTATGCAGGAAAGAGATAAGCTTCAAAACCTTGTAATAAGGGAAGCGACATCGCAAGATACTCAGGAAATGCTTGAAATCTTTAATTACTATATTGATAACAGCTTTGCAGCCTACCTCGAAATCCCTGTTGGGCCTGAGTTTTTCCAGACTTCCCATGCTGAGAGTGAACCGAATAAAAGTGAGCTTTACCCCTTTTACGTAATGGAAGAAGATAATAGAGTGATCGGCATCGGAGCCCTGAGGCCTTATCTTCCCTTCCCAAACTTCCAGCATACTGGAGTAGTCTCATACTTTATCCTCCCAGAGTACACAAGAAAAGGCCTGGGAATAAAGTTGCTGGATGTCCTGTGCCAGGAAGCTAAAAAGAAGAATATGAAAAGCCTACTTGCAAGCGTTTCCTCGAAAAACCAGGCAAGTCTGAATTTTCATCTTAAACATGGGTTTGCAGAATGCGGCAGGTTTAAAGCTGCAGGAACGAAGTTCGGAAAATTTTTTGATATTGTATGGTTTCAGAAGCTCCTGGAAGAAGGTTAATTAAAAATCAGATATTTCCTTTTTATTTTCAGATTCTTAACTCTAATTATAAATTACATGTACCGATTACTTATTTATATGCTCTCTCAAATACACCTTTTTGTATCTTAAGTTAGGGGGAATTATGGGAACCATTTATGATGTCCTTAAAGAAGAGCATGATCAGATATCTGACCTTCTCCGACAAGCATTGCAGGATGGCTCAAAGATAAGTTTTTTTAAAGTAAAGCTTAAAGCTGATCCTCATATGATGGGAGAAGAGAAGTTCTTCTATCCGGTACTTGAAGAAGTAGAAGAATTACGTGAGCTCATCAGTGAAGCTTACAAAGAACACAATGATGCAAAAACTTTGATCTTTGAAATAGAAGGTATGGAAGAGAGAGATGAAGAATGGACTCCTAAACTTAGTCAACTGAAACAAAGCATAGACCATCACATTGAAGAAGAGGAAGGTAAAGTCTTTGAAAAAGCCTTAAACTTCTTGAGCCAGGAGAAGGCAGAAGAGCTTGCTAAACAATACATTGAGTTCAAAAGGAGTTATATGAACAGGATAGAGACTGGAGAACCTGTTGTGTAAGAAAAGATCATATATTTTAATTAAGATGTTTTAATTGAGACATTTTAATTGAGATATTTTAATTGAGATATTTTAATTGAGACATTTTAATTGAGACCGATTTTCCGGTAGTGTGCCAATTTTTCCGTAAAATAATAAATCTTAATAAATGGTAGTTGGAGAATCCAATAACAAGAGGACTAAAGTAGAATCAGCATACGAAAAGTTGACTTTAAATTTATAGAAATTCGGTACACTGCCGTAATAGTATAATATTTTAAATAAGTATATGAACTGAGTAAGATGCCGGAGAGTCTGGAGTCTCAAGCTAAAACTTTCTTTTTATTACCTTGTTGGGTAAGTCGGGAGGATTGCTCCTCCTTTCTCCCCTAGGAACCGTACTTGAA
>NZ_LMVP01000333.1 GCF_002287235.1 Methanosarcina spelaei | reverse complement strand
CACTAAGCAATTTGATACTAAGTAATTTGACACTACACAACGGCACTTTCATCGTAGGCGTCTAAGTTTCTTCATATTGACAAGTGGACTAAAAGCCTGTTCATCCACCAAATTAGCGTCATCTTACTTCGAAATCATTCCCAAAACTTATGCTTGTTCCTCTAAATTCTGTATTCAAATTGTAAATTGATTTTCCATAAGACCAATTCTGAAAATTTTATTAACATTAGATCTAAGTTAGTTTTAGGATGAGTTTAGTGTTTAAACTTAGTACATACTTATGTAGAGTTAGAGTGATCCTATCTATCAGGATGTGACTACATGGATAAGTTCATCAAAGATAAAATAAATCAAAGCATAAGTGATAGAAAGAAACATCATTCCCGGTTTTCGGAGAATTGCAGTACTTATAGCTCTTTTCTTGAATTAGAAAAGAAAGCATTTGAAGCCGGTTGCCTTTCAAGGAAACATAAAGAACTAATGGCTTTATCTATTTCTATTGTTACTAAATGTGAACCCTGTATTGAATGGCATGTTCAACAGGCTTGTTTAGCAGGTGCATCAGATAAAGAGATATATGAGACCATAGACGTTGCCATCGAAATGGAAGGTGGCCCAGCGGCTGCATACTCACGATTTGCACTGAATGCACTGGATTTTCATAAAGAAGAAAAATAGAGTTCTTCTACTCTTGAAGTTTCTCATCTGATCGGGACTGAATAATTAGGCGAGGAACTTTAAACCTTAACTTTGTAAATAGGGAACATTTTTTTCCAATAATAATGCTCTTGATCATGTTTCGCTCAAAATTGTCAAAACATAGTCTAAAGTTTATCAGTTTACTC
>NZ_LMVP01000332.1 GCF_002287235.1 Methanosarcina spelaei | reverse complement strand
ACCAACTGATGAGTACATGCAGGTATACGACGGAGCAAGAAAGAAGCTCGAAGAACTGGGGCTTGTATTCTAAAAAAAAAGTCCAGAGCCTGAAATTTATACTGAAGGAAACGGAAAGCCAGCAAGTTACTTCGCTGGCTAATTTTTTTAATGAAAATAAGATTTCAAAAGGATGGTCGAGAGAAAAAAGATAGTAAAGCTGTTATTAATCACGGTTTTCTGAATTCTCTGCCTTTTTACATCTTCGGACAATTGAATATCTTTTCTCAATCTTTAATCCGACCTTTTCAGTTAATTGAAATTTCAGGTCGTACATTAGTAGATAATTGATATTTTGTATTTGAGTATTTTTGCTCAGTAACATCTTTTTCTAAACTTACCTGCTTACATGAAATTGAGTGTACACAAAGCAGAAAATGAGAGAAAATGTATGAGTACTCCGGAAAAATATCAACTGATTGTTTAGGGACTACTAAATTTCAATACGATTAAAAATTCTCATGGCTTGAGCCATATCCATTAAACCTGGCAAAACTCATTTGCGTTTCAAATGTATAGATGACAAGTCAATACCTATCTTTTTCGAAAAAACCTCACGAGTTAGGCTAAATAGTTCAAAGTATATGGAAATATGGCACAATGTCAGGAAAAAAGAAATTGTTCACAAAAACCCGTACCTGTTCGGATAAAATGGCAAATGACAGTGAATAATTTAGGCTGTGGACAATTCAAAGATTCGTAAAGGGACCTCCTTGCGCCTAATGGCTGAAAAATATAAGGCAGCAGGGATCTGAACCTAAAACGAGAACCCCATGCAAACGCTCTTTTTTAGCTAACGGAGCTTGGGTCTGTGTTCAAGCATAAAGCCTTTGCGAAAAAATGACTCTGGAGAC
>NZ_LMVP01000331.1 GCF_002287235.1 Methanosarcina spelaei | reverse complement strand
GTTGTTCCGTGGACAGTTGAATTTACCCTTTCCAACCACCTGTTAACTTGGGCGTTCAGGTCTTCAAGAGAGGTAAACCTTCTTCCAAGGAAGAAATCCCTCTTGACATAACCTACCGTATTTTCAATTTTGCCTTTTGTCTGAGGCCTGTAAGGCCTGCATAACCTGGGAATAAAACCAAAGCATTTGAAGAAATCCTCAAACTGTGAGTTCCATTCAGAATCCGAAACTTTCAAAGCTCTTTTGATAACAACCTGTTTCATGTTATCGTAGAGAATCTCCTGTGTAAATCCTCCAAAATACCCAAAAGCATTTAGATGACACTGGATAAGAGTAGGAGTGTCTATGCTCAGTGTAAACTCTACATATCTCATTCTGGAATATCCAAGAATCATGTTAAAACAGTAAAGTTTCTTGAGTTTTCCATCAGCCTCAACTGTTCCTAACTCTCCCCAGTCAACCTGAGCCTGTACACCTGGTTTTGTTTCATATCGAAGTACGGCAGTAATTCCCTGCTCAGGTCGGACGTTTTGTACGAAGTCCTTGACTATGGTTTTTCCTCCATCAAAACCCATTTCTTTGATTTCCCTATGGAGGCGAGCAGCAGTATAGGGCCCTTCTTTGAGTTTTTCAAGAATGTAAGGTTTGAAAGGATCAAGCTTACTCTTTCTTCCAGGACGTTTCTGGGGTTCGGGCAAGTTTTTCAGCCGGAGATATTTCCTCACAGTTTTTCTGTCAAAACCTGTTTTTCTGGAGATTTCACTTATGTTAAAGCCTTGTGAATACAAATCTCGTATCAATAGCCATTCCTCCGTTTTCAGCATTATTTAGGATCCTAGAGCTTTTCTCAAGGATTGGAAATTGGGGAATTTTAATCCGGCTAAAATGAGGAATTATTCACCGGCC
>NZ_LMVP01000330.1 GCF_002287235.1 Methanosarcina spelaei | reverse complement strand
GGAGTTGTAATGGTAGCAGCAATAATTAGAGTAAATGAGCTTTTGGGATAGGCTCAAAGTTAAGACTTCCAACTAAACTCCAGGCATAAAATTCGTTAGCTGAGTTCAGTGAAGATTATTTATAGCATTTTTAAGCAAAGAAATAGGGGGTTATTTTCTGGATATACCTAAATTTAAAAGACTACCAGGACACATAGCTATAATACCGGATGGAAACAGGAGATGGGCTTTAGACAGAGGCTTAAAAAAGCATGAAGGATATAAACATGGAATAGTTCCAGGCCTGGAGCTATATGATATATGTGTAAAAATAGGAATAGGCGAAGTTACTTTTTTTGGATTCACTCAAGATAACACAAAAAGGCCTCAAATTCAAAGAAAAGCGTTTGTAAATGCCTGTGTAAAATCAGTTAAAGAACTTTCCAAACATGATGCTGAACTTCTTGTAGTAGGGAATACCAATTCGGACATGTTTCCAAAAGAGTTACTTGCATATACAAAGAGGACTAAATTTGGGAGAGGTAAAGTAAGGATAAATTTTTTAGTAAATTATGGTTGGTACTGGGATTTAGCATATGCATTTGAGAACTCTTCAGATGGTGAAAAAATGATAGAAAATATTGCATCAGCAGAGATTCCAAGAATAGATTTACTTATCCGTTGGGGAGGAAGACATAGACTAAGTGGAATGCTTCCGGTTCAAACGGTATATTCGGATATATATGTAGTTGACGAAATGTGGCCAGATTTTAAGCCAGAACATTTATTCAATGCACTAGAGTTTTATCAAGATCAAGATATCACACTGGGTGGATAATTGACTTTCTTACCTTTTACCAATTCATTGATGGTCAATTTGTATCTAATTGGTATTATATATTTGAAAATCGTATATTTATACTATGGGAGAACGAGGTCCTATACC
>NZ_LMVP01000329.1 GCF_002287235.1 Methanosarcina spelaei | reverse complement strand
CAAGAAATTAAGGCCAATAGTTCCGTATCATAAAGAAAAGCTGAAAGCTTTTCTGGACAGTTACTGGAACTTTTATGGTGAGCTTTCTAAGTTTAGAATAAAACCAGATTCAGAGGTAGCGGAGCAATTATCCGTTAAGTTTGATCAGTTGTTTTCTACCAAAACAGGATATGAAAAGCTGGATGAAAGAATCGCTAAGACAAAAGAGAACAAAGAATACCTGTTAAAGGTGCTGAGTTTGCCAGAGATTCCGCTGCATAACAATGCAGCGGAACTGGCAGCAAGAGCAAAGGTCAGAAAAAGAGATGTCAGCCTTCAAACTATAACAGAGGAAGGAACAAAGGCAAACGACACATTTATGACGATTGTTCAGACAGCAAAGAAACTGGATGTAAGTGCATATCAGTACATATGTGATAGAGTCAGCAGTATATTTGAGATGCCATCTTTAGCTCAACTAATCAGAGAAAGAAGTTCAGTGAGTGGAAAGTGAGAGATTTCCACTCAATTTGAAGAGGATACAAAAAAACTGCTGCCTAATACAGAAAGGGTTATAGAATGTCTGAGCCGGATGACGGGAAACTGTCCTGTCCGGTTCTTAGGAGAGAAAGGGAGAGAGATCTCCCTGACTTATCCGACAAAGGTGGGGAAAAGTAAATCGGCCAAAATGGGGAAAAGTAAATCGGCCTTGACACTTCCACTTAACTGTGTTTTGCATTTCAACTTCCAAGATATCAATTTCCGTTTTCTCGCAGGTTATTTCGAAATACAGGTTAACCAAACGATTGAATATTTAGTGAATAAGCACTTCCAACTGAGAAAATGTACTATATAGTCAATATTCTTTTTTCACTACTATAATGTATCTGTTCTTATATATTGTCTAAATCGAATAACTATATATAAGTTTGTGAATTATGTTTCCAAACC
>NZ_LMVP01000328.1 GCF_002287235.1 Methanosarcina spelaei | reverse complement strand
TTACAGCAACAGTAAAAGTGGGGAGTTACCCTTTAGGAATCGCAATCAACCCGGAAGGAACAAAAGTATATGTGGCGAACGAAGAAAGTAATACTATTTCCGTAATCAGTACAGCTACAAACAAGGTTACAGCAACAGTGAAGGTAGGAAAAGAACCTGTTGCCTTTGGGAAGTTTATAGGTTCTGTTCAAGTACAAAACTCAAAAAATCCTGTTGCTGCATTCTCTGCGTCTCCAACATCAGGAAATGCACCTTTAAGCGTTAAATTTACTGACAAAAGTACAGGAAAACCCAATAAATGGAAGTGGAGTTTTGGAGACGGAACAAGTTCAACAGCCAAAAATCCAACGCATAAGTACTCTAAAGCAGGAAAATATACTGTTAAACTTACAGTAACAAATGTCGCAGGAAGTAATACAGAAACAAAATCAAAATATATAACTGTTACAACAACTTCCCAAGCTCCAACTGCTGTATTTTATGCATCTCCAAAATCAGGAAATGCACCTTTAAGCGTTAAATTTACTGACAAAAGTACAGGAAAACCTACTAAATGGAAATGGGATTTTGGAGACGGAACAAGTTCAACATCTCAGAATCCAACGCATAAGTATTCCAAAGCAGGAAAATATACTGTTAAGCTAACAGTAACGAATGCGGTAGGTAGTAATACGCTAACAAAATCAAAGTATATAATAGTGACAGCAACCTCACAAACTCCGGTTGCGGACTTCTGGGGCTCTCCACTTTCAGGAAATGTTCCACTAAAGGTAACATTTACGGAGACGAGCAAAGGATCGCCAACGAAGTGGAGATGGGATTTTGGAGATGGGACATACTCAACACAAAAGAGTCCAGTACACACATATTCAGCTGCAGGAACCTACACGGTTAAACTTACAGCAACAAATGCAGCAGGAAGTAATACAAAAAC
>NZ_LMVP01000327.1 GCF_002287235.1 Methanosarcina spelaei | reverse complement strand
TACATATTTTGTCATTGGATCATGACCTTCATTGATCCAATAAGTAGTTTCACCAGTTGATTCATCAGTATCGTTATATGCATAGACTAATTGGACAGTCTTAACTCTAGCATCAAAGCTCCCTGTTTCATTATAGGTAGTAACTCTTACGTTGAGATTACCGTTGGTCATGCTAGAAATGTTATCCTTGATGTCAAAAACCGCAATGTAATCACTAGTAACACGGGATAAATTGACTAGGGGGAAGACAATTGATGTGTTATAAGCAGGTTTGTTATAGTCAACACTAGCATTGTTGTAAGGGAGATTCAATTCCTGACCGGTCACAAGAGTTGAGATATAGGTATTATCCCTGTACAGGTCAACACTCATGTTTCCGGTGTAGTTTGCACTCATATTCCCACCATACACCACTACATATAGTCGAGCAAGCTTCATATCAACGCTGTTTGGAGTAACATCGAGAGTCATATTTCCCCAACTCTGCTGTTCTGCTCTACTAGGAGCCGTAAGACTCCACGTGTCTTGGGCATTCATAAGAACGTTGACACCTCCATTTACTGTATCATGAAATTTAGTTACAGGTGGTGCTCCGTTATAGACACTATCTGCAGATACCACACCCACGAGTGCGATCATCCCAAACACCAGCAGTGCCATCATAGGCAGAAGGTGTACAAGTGGCTTTGTGCCACCTTTCCTTATAGAAATTGTTTCATTATTCATTATTTTATCTCCGTTCGGGTAACTAGACCCAGGTTTTTTGACTTACCTTGATTTCAATCAACCTACTCCAGGTGATTAATAACCGAATGTTTTTTCAGTTACAGATTCTGTTTCCCTAATCTGAGTTGGCTTATTGCTTTTCCGAAATTAGGCATCAGAACTTTTTACGACCTATCAACTCTGTTCCACTTTTGTAAGATCCCTACTTATTTCGG
>NZ_LMVP01000326.1 GCF_002287235.1 Methanosarcina spelaei | reverse complement strand
GGGAAGTTTTCCATCCCCGCAGCAAGCTAGCGGGGTATTCGACTGAAATAAAATATTTAACAACTGTTTTCAGCATAAAATCCGACAGAACAAAAATAAAAAAGCAATAACTAGCCAGTGATTAACGGAAACTAATTCAGAAAATTTGTTTCAGTAATCAGATTAAAGATGGCTAGTTATTTATTTTCTCAGGTTAAGTAGTTCTTTTTATTCATTTTTTAAATGGTTAACATTTCAGAACTTTATGAACATGTTAACCGGATGAACATACTATTAAGTCAGTAAAACTGATTTTTATAGCGCGTTCAGTCTTTTGTTATTTTGTCACTTTTATATAGTTTGATTTTGTTTTTGTATTACTTCCTGCTGCATTTGTTGCTGTAAGTTTAACCGTGTAAGTTCCTGCAGCTGAATATGTGTGTACTGGACTCTTTTGTGTTGAGTATGTCCCATCTCCAAAATCCCATCTCCACTTCGTTGGAGATCCTTTGCTTGTCTCTGTGAATGTAACCTTTAACGATGCTTTTCCTGAAAGTGGAGAACTCCAGAAGTCCGCAACCGGAGCTTGTGAAGTTGATGTCACTATGATATACTTTGATTTTGTTGCAGTGTTACTACCTGCAGCATTCGTTACTGTAAGTTTAACAGTATATTTTCCTGCTTTAGAGTACTTATGCGTTGGACTCTTTTCTGTTGAACTTGTTCCATCTCCGAAATTCCATTCCCATTTAGCAGGTTTTCCTGTACTTTTGTCAGTAAATTTAACGCTTAAAGGCTCGCTTCCTAATTTTGGAGATGCATAAAACACAGCAGCTGGAGTTTGAGAAGTTGTTGTAACGGTTACATAATTTGATTTTGTTACCGTGTTGCTGCCTGCTGCGTTACTTGCTGTCAGTGTTACCGTGTATTTTCCTGCAGCTGAATACTTATGTGTTGGGTGCTG
>NZ_LMVP01000325.1 GCF_002287235.1 Methanosarcina spelaei | reverse complement strand
GGTAAATACCTTCATATCTCGAGCATTTCCAACTATTACAGGTAGATGCTTTATCAAAGAATCATAAATAGGAACCCAGAAATCACTTGTTGACTCACATGCAACAACATTACATTTTTCGGATATTACCCAATTTTTAAGGGCTAAAATTCCTTCGTCATCTCTGTTGAAACGTTGCTGTTGTTTTCCACCAGATCGACTGATAATTGTAGCAATGAAAAAGATTTTGTGAATGTCTAGACCACAAGCTTTGTTTATGACTTCAATCATATAACATCACCCAATTTATTTGGGCAGTCGAATTGCCTAAAAGGCCAATTTAGCATCCGTGATCAAAGTCACATTTGAGCCTTCGATGGCAATTCACTGATTAGTTTTCTGACGGTTTTGAAAAACCAAAATAAGGACAACCTTACTGCCCAAGGTAATAAGGGCTTAATAGTCAAAAAAGAGGGCGTAGAGTACTTTCATTGATTTGTGCATGTTATTCGAAGAATTTCATGTACGTTTTCAGTTCAGATCTTATGGTTGTATTCTCCTTTGATAGAGTTCAATACTTATAATTTACTTGTTACTTCTTAGAATTCAAATTCCAGTAAAAAATAAAAGGGAAAATCCATAAAATGCGTCTAGTGTCGAGTCAAACACAAAATGTCGTATAAAATCGAGTGAAGTTATTAGGGATCATTGAATTCTTGATAATTGACTTGACACTAGATACTTAGGAATTACAAAGATATAAATTCAAATATTTTCATTGCCTAAAGATAATTCTGTTTTAACTGATACAAACCATAAAGGAATTTATTTGAATGCTACGCAAAAAATATCCGGAAGAAACAGAAAAGCAAATGAAATCATTTTTTGATTCTTTGAATGAGAGAGACAGAAGGAGATATGCAGCCATAGAAGCAATTAAGTTAGGTCATGGTGGACAAAAGTATA
>NZ_LMVP01000324.1 GCF_002287235.1 Methanosarcina spelaei | reverse complement strand
TAAGTACCGTCTCCAAAGTTCCATTTCCATGAAGTTGGACTATTGGTACTTTTGTCAGTAAAGGTAACACTCAAAGGTAAATTTCCTGACGCAGGAGATGCAGAGAATGCAGCAACAGGTTTTGTAACTGATGTCACAGTTATGTAATTTGTTTTTATTTCCGTATCTTTACCAGCCGCATTACTCACTGTCTCTTTCACAGTGTAAGTTCCGGCTTTTGAGTACGTATGCGTTGGATTATATTCAGTTACCAGGTCAGATCCGTCTCCGAAGTTCCATTTCCAGGAAGTCGGGGAACCTGTACTCTTATCAGTAAACTGTACCTTAAGTGGAAAACTTCCTGATGTTTGAGATCCTACGAAGTCTGCATCAGGAGCTTTTGAAGCTTCTGTTACTGTTATGTAATTTGTTTTTATTTCCGTATCTTTACCTGCTGCGTTACTTACCGTCTCTTTCACAGTGTAAGTTCCGGCTTTTGAGTACGTGTGCGTTGGATTATATTCAGTTACCAGGTCAGATCCGTCTCCAAAGTTCCATTTCCATGCCGTTGGACTGTTAGTACTCTTGTCAGTAAACTGCACCTTCAATGGAAAACTTCCTGATATTGGAGATCCTACAAAGTTTGCATCAGGGATTTTTGAAGCTTCTGTTACTGTTATGTAATTTGTTTTTATTTCCGTATCTTTACCTGCTGCGTTACTTACCGTCTCTTTCACAGTGTAAGTTCCGGCTTTTGAGTATGTGTGCGTTGGATTATATTCAGTTACCAGATCAGATCCATCTCCAAAGTTCCATTTCCATGCCGTTGGACTGTTAGTACTCTTGTCAGTAAACTGCACCTTCAATGGAAAACTTCCTGATATTGGAGATCCTACAAAGTCTGCATCTGGTACTTTTGAAGCTTCTGTTACTGTTATGTAATTTGTTTTTATTTCCGTATCTTTACC
>NZ_LMVP01000323.1 GCF_002287235.1 Methanosarcina spelaei | reverse complement strand
TGGCGCGGACATACCCCGTTGCTTGCAGCGGGGTGCGCCAGCGCAACTTTGATTTTGAGACAGTTCCTTAGTCTAAAATAAGTGCTCCGTAGGTAAAGTCGTCAAGTTCCAGGACTTTCCTCCAGAGTTCTTTGCATTCACAGTCTGCTTTGCCGAGGTCTTCCGGATTCTGAGTAAGTGAAAAAGTCCTGAGAGAGTCTGCAACATCCGAGCTGCAGATTTTACAATTGTGAGGGCCGCGTTTTGAGCCTGCACCTACCGGATCGGACATAAGAGGGAGGTCTGGGTGGGCGGCTTTTGCTCGTTGCAGGACTTCTACAATGCTCCAGAGCCAGGGAGGGCGATACTGTCCTTTTTCCCAGAGAGCTTCGACAAGGGTGCCTTTCTGGACATTACAAAGGTTAATAGATATTGTGTCAGCGTAAGGGGCTGCATCATCTATGGAACGGACAATATCTTCCAAAGCCTGGCGTTCGGAGAGAAAGAGAGGTTTTAGCATCAGATAGGCTTTAACGGTTGCCCCATTTTTTCTTGCGATTTCTGAGGCACGGACAAAGTCCCTGAAGGTAAAACCTTTATTGATAGAGTCTCTGCGGATTCTGTCCGAGCTTGTTTCCAGCCCGAAAGCCAGCTCAAAGGGTTTATTTTTCAGGATCTTAAGACATTCTTGTACATTCTCCTCGGTTACGAAGTTAGGGCGGGTTTCCGCAAGTACCTTAACTACCCTCGGATCGTCTGCAAGAGTTTTGAGGATTGTGTCCCTTGCCTCAGAAGGAACCTCCTGCTCGTCAAGAAAACTGCCTGAAGTGAAAATTTTGACCATAAACTCAGGGAATTTTTCAGCTTTCTTCATTGCTCTTGCAAGCTGGGCCTTGTAGTCCTCCAGAGTTGGAGGTTCACTTGCGCAGTCATAGACATAACCGCACATAGTACACCCTCCGGCTTTTCCCCAGCGGCACCCTGCGCTCTTGAAGATCACAGTTAAAGTCTTCACCTGAGTTCCATTTACCAGGTCGACTCCTGTCCAGCTTGCTGCAGGTTCATTGGTAGGAGAAGGTCTAACTTTAATCCGCTGCCGGATTTCCAATACTTCTTTGTTCAGGGTCATGGGTTTAAAACTCGCTTTGGCTCGCTTTTTATAATTGTAAAAAAGATTTTTGAAGCTGAGAGCCAGCTTCATTATTCATTTCTTATATTTCTGTATAAGTGGCTTGTGCTTCACTCAAATTCGATAGTTGCAGGCGGCTTGGGTGTGATATCGTAAACCACTCTGGCTACTTTCGGGATTTCAGAGGTGATTCTGGACTCCAGCTTTTTGAGAACATCCCAGGGAAGTTCAAGCGCTTCTGCCGTCATGCCGTCTCTGGAGCCTACGGCTCTTACAGCTACAATCCATCCGTAAGCCCGGATATCTCCCTTTACACCTGTTCCCTTGCCAAGTACAGCAGCGAAAGTCTGCCAGGGACAGAACCTGTCAAGAAGTTCTTCTTCAACTATAAAGTTTGCTTCCCTTACAACCTCAAGTTTCTCTTCTGTAACTTCCCCAAGAATCCTTACAGCCAGGCCAGGTCCTGGGAAAGGCATCCTTTCACAGATTTCATCCGGTAACTGGAGTGCCCAGGCAACTTCCCGAACTTCATCTTTATAAAGATCCTCGACAGGTTCAACGATCTTCTTGAAGTCCATTACACTGGGCAGCCCTCCCACATTGTGGTGAGATTTTATTCCGCCTTCTGACTCGATTCTATCAGGGTAAATAGTGCCCTGGATAAGGTAATCGGCTGCAAGTTTCCTTGCCTCTTCCTCAAAGACCCTGATGAATGTCTCACCTATAGCCTTTCTTTTCTCCTCAGGGTCAGTTATACCTTTCAGGGCTGCAAGGAACTTATCCTTTGCATATACTACATCCAGATTCATGTGGGAGAAAATATGCTTTATTCTCTCGGTTTCTCCTTTTCTCATAAGCCCCGTATCAATATAGATTGGCTGCAGCCTGTCACCTATAGCCCTGTAAGCCAGTTCCGCACAAACAGAACTGTCCACGCCGCCCGAAAGTGCAATAATTGCTCTCCCGTCGTTTATTTCCTTGCTAATTTTTTCAATCGCCTTTGGAATGAATTTTTCAGGTTTTACCATTGAAATGCTCCTTAAATGATGCTAAATTGAAATCCTTTGAAAAAATGATCGTGATCAGTGAACGTTATATAAATTATCTGAGTCTGATTATTTTAATGTGATATATGAGTTTGTGCATGGGGTTTTTGATATTTAAAGGTATCATAAAAGAAGTTATCCTATAAGTGAAAACATTTTGTTTTTACTCAAAAAAATGAAATTTTGAGCGTAATTTCCCCATCTGGAAGCTATAAAAAGGAAACCAATTTTTAATTCCCGGTTTTAATTTTTTTATATCTTACTGCCCAGTAACTACTGGCTGGTAAGATCATTTTAAAAGAAGCTAAAAATCCGTTTCTTGAAAACTTTATGGAAAACTGAATGAGAAACTAAGCTTTTGATAATGAAAAATAAGTACTCTACGTATGCAGAAACTTGTGTTTACCCTTTCCAGAAAATTAAAAATTAGAATTATATACAAAGCTTTTCAAAAAATATTCCTATTAAAATCTCGGAAAGGAATTGGTGATAGGAATGGGTAGTGAGAACTATGAGCTTATCGACACGCTTCAAAGCATTGCAAAGTCCCTGGAAAGTCTGGCAGAGTCACAGAAAAAAATAGCTGACACTCTGGAATGGATGGTAAAAGACAAGGAATTTGTAGACTGAAGCGAGAGAAATTTTTGGAATAAGGAAAAACGTACAATGAACGAAAAACTGCGGAAAACATAGATGGTTGGTAAAAAGGTTATCTTAAGAGGAAGACAAAAAGTGCCTGGGTGTAGCCGCACTTCCTATCTTCCTACCTTTACCTCAAAACCAAACATTAATAACGTTGACGCTAGAAACCAGTAAACCACTTGCTTATTGATACTTTTCAATCCTTTTCCGACTTTTCCCTACGTTGGCGATGTAATTTTCCTTTCTAAAACCTTTTTTGAACTCTACTATCTTAAGATATCTCTGATATGTATCCAGAGCTTACAGCTAAATACATCCGAATACTTTCACCCCGCACACCTGCAACTTAAATATAATGAACTTAAAACATCACAACGTCAGGATTCCATGCCTGACTCATTTTATACTGATATCTAACTCTTCACTATATGAGAATAATTATACCATAGAGGAACAGTTTTCATAAACATAAAAAGGTCTATTGTAAAAATTGAAACATTGAGGATATGTCTGTGCACGAGAACGTGTCCATACTTTGATTTTCCTGGATCTTCCGGGGTTTATATTCTGGCATGACATTAATTTTACTGTTCAGGGGGATCGAAAACGAGCACTGAGTATGACTTCTTGAGGGCGAGTAAACGTGAGCTTGAGCCCATGCCTTCCCTGTCTGCCAGAATGTACTCAGCTCTACACCATTATTTCGGATACACTTCCTTTCGTCCGTTGCAGGAGGAAATCATAAGGGATGTTCTTGAAAGAAAAGATGTTTTCGTGCTCATGCCTACCGGCGGGGGCAAATCGATATGTTACCAGCTGCCTGCCCTTCTCATGGAAGGGGTTACAATTGTTGTTTCCCCACTGATTTCCTTGATGAAAGACCAGGTTGACGGGCTTGAAGCAAACGGTATTGCCGCAGCCTGCATGAACAGTACCCAGAGCGCCAGAGAAAACCGAGATGTGAAGACAGCTTTTCTTGAAAATCGGTTAAAAATCCTTTACATAGCTCCGGAAAGACTCATGATGCCAGGAACCTTTGCCTTTTTAAAGAAAGGAAAGGTCAGCCTCTTTGCAATTGATGAAGCACACTGCATTTCCGAGTGGGGACATGATTTCCGGCCTGAGTACAGGAAATTGAAACTTTTGAGGGATCCTAAAACAGGTTTTCCTGACATCCCAGTTATTGCGCTTACGGCAACAGCCACAGAAAGGGTTCGAGAAGATATCGTATCACAACTCAATCTTCGTCTTCCTCCGGAAAAAGGCCCTTACGTAGCCAGTTTTGACCGGAAAAACCTTTACTATGAAGTCAGGCCGAAAAAGGAAACTTTTTCCGAGATTACTGACTATCTGCGCAGGCACAGAGGTGAAGCTGGTATCATCTACTGCCAGAGCCGAAACAGTGTCGAGGCTCTTACAAAAAAACTGAACCTTGCAGGTTTCAGGGCCCTTCCATACCATGCAGGACTTTCGGATACCGAAAGAAACCGAAATCAGGAGATGTTCATTAAAGATGACATGGACATCATAGTAGCTACAATTGCTTTTGGAATGGGAATTGATAAGTCCAATGTACGTTTTGTAATCCACTATGACCTTCCCAGAAATCTTGAGAGCTACTATCAGGAAACCGGTAGAGGAGGAAGGGATGGAAGCCCATGCGAATGTATCCTTTTTTTCAGTAGAGGGGACCGTTTCAAGATTGAGTACTTTATTTCACAAAAGACAAACGAAAAGGAAAAGGATATTTCTCTAGTGCAGTTAAGACAGATGGTAGCTTATTGCGAGGGAAATAAATGCAGGCGTCAGACCTTGATGGAGTACTTTGGTGAAGAGCTTTCAGAACCCTGTGGGAACTGTGACTGCTGCCTTACTCCGAAAGATACCTTTGACGGAACTGAAGCTGCAAAAAAATTGATAGCCTGCGTCCAGGAACTGAACCAGCGCTTTGGCACAAACTATGTTATCGATGTCCTCACAGGCTCAAAAAATAAAAAAATCCGGCAAAATCATCACGAAAGGTTGAAAAGTCATGGCAGTGGTCTGGAGTTCACAAAAGAACAATGGAGATCATTAGCTTCCGAAATGATAAACACCGGTCTTCTGGATGTAAGTGGGACAAAGTATCCTGTATTGAAACTTAATGCCATGAGTAGAAAAATACTGAAAGGGCTGGAACAAATAGAGCTTGTCTGCCCTGAAGGTTTTGCTCCTGAGTCTGAAGAAAGTTTTGTGCCATCTACAGTGACAGATATAAAAGGCAAAAAAGCCGATGATCCGGGTTTCCCTGAGGAAGATTCTTTTCCAGAAAAATTTTCAGTTGCTTCTGACATTCTGAAAGCGTCAGAGACGAAAAAATCTATAATATCCGGAAAAGATCCTGATCCTATCCTTTTTGAAAGGTTAAAAGCTCTAAGAAAGGGAATTGCTTTACAGAAAAATCTTCCTCCTTACATTATTTTCTCTGACACTTCCCTTAAGGAAATGGCTACAAAATTTCCTCACACTTCTGAAGAGTTTCGTTCCATTACAGGAGTTGGAGAACATAAATTAAAAAAATACGGAGACGTTTTTCTCAAGGAAATCGAAAACTACTGCAGAGATTACAATTTAGTACCTGCTGAAAAATCTGCTGAAAAACCTACAAAATTAAAGATTGCTTGTAAAAATCCTGAAAAATCTGCTGAAAAACCTGAAAAATTAAAGATTGTCTGTGAGGATCCTGAACGAGAGGAAATAATCTCAAAAGAAATTGCTCTAAATGATGAAAATCCCAAAGCTGAGATCGAGACGTTCGGAGCTGTAATGCAAGATCCCGAACCTGATAAAATCAACAGTTTAGAAGTTTGCAACTTATCGACCAAAAAGAGCAGGTATCTGGATACGAGCATTCAGGATTGGTCAGAGCGGAATTCTTCGGCAGACGACTTCAGGGAAATAGATTCGATGGAGGCGTCATCTGAGTTAGGAGCTGTAAGTACCACCAGCGCGGATTCTTCTATCTTCGTTTCTTCTGAAACGGATTCTCTACATAGAACTTTCTCTCTTTTTACGAAAGGATTTGGAATCGATGAGATTGCTGACATCCAGGGTATGAGTATTAGAAGTATTTTCAGGCAACTTGAACAGCTCACTCTTTCTGGAAATATTAGGGGTATTGGAGGACTTTTACCACCCAAAAAACAAAAGCAGATAAAATCTGCCCTGGAAAGCTTAGAAGTTGAACTGGATTCCCTGCTTCGGGCAAGGTTGGGTGAGAACTGCCAGGAAGAAGAAATGAATTTTTTCAAGGCTCTTCTTCTGTCAAGGATTTGTTTTTCTCAGTCTGAAGACGGCGAGTAAAACTCTTCCCTGCAAACTTCGTTGTTTTTCTTCGATTTTTATTCTTACTAGTTTTTTATTCTCACTTATGTTTTCTTGTTTTTATCCTGAACTCCTGAAAATGGGATCACTCAATGTTTTTCCCATTTCTTCAGATTCATAATCTCAGACAGAGTTCCGCCTCTCTTGATTTCATCGAAGAGTCTTTTTTCGGTTTTATAAACCTCTTTTGCTCTTCTCGCCAGCTCGTATGCCCTCTCTGCTGGAATTACCACAACACCACTTTCATCTCCCACTATATAATCTCCTGGCTTCACGGTCTGGCCGCCGCAGGTAATCTCAGCATTGATTTCTCCAAAACCTTTAGGATCTCCGGCGTTAGGTACTGTATTACTCGTGTAAATCGGAAGTCCCAGGTTTTCGACTTCGTCAATATCTCTTACAGCACCCTCTATTACCACGCCTGCAATTCCCTTGTTTAAAGAACTCCAGGTTGCAAGTCCTCCCCAGCAGGCAATATCCTTATTTTCGTTATAAATAACGAGTACATCTCCTTCTTTTGCAATATCAATTGCTTCCACGGGCTTTGCCCAGTCTCCGGGAAAAGTTTGCACGGTAACTGCAGTTCCTACCATTTTTCCTCTTACCAGAGGGTGAATTCCTTTCATTGCGCCTTTCCGGTGCATGGCATCAGAAATGTTTGAAGTGGATACTTCCTTAAGAATTTCCCTAATCTCCTGGTCTACAGTACTGACATTGCGGATTTCCACAGCATCCGGGGAGTCCACACTCTGCCGGATTTTTCTTGCGGCTTCGGTTACGTTATCAGAATGGGTGATATTTCCTCCGACAATTACAACTTTTGCTCCAGCCTTGACCGCCTGTACTGCACTACTTGCATCAAGCCCTCCAGCGACTGCAAGCTGTACGTTAACTCTCTGTGAAATTTCCCTGAGAAGTGATATAGGGTCTTTTCCCAGCATTTGCTGGTCTATACCTATGTGTACATTAACATAGTCTACACCCAGAGCCTCAAGTTCAATCACTCTTTTTACAGGATCGGGAGCAGAAATGAGATCTGCCATTAACCTGACTCCGTATTTGTGGGCTGAGCGGAGTGCGTCAAGTAATGTAGAATCATCTGCACTTCCTAGCACAATAACGACGTCAGCTCCAGCTTTTGCTGCCATCTCTACTTCTATAGCGCCTGTATCCACAGTTTTCATGTCTGCCAGAATGGTCCGATCTGGAAAAGCTTTCCTCATGGTGCGGATTGCGTCCATTCCCTCACTTTTGATCAGAGGGGTTCCAATTTCGATCCAGTCCGCACCCCCTTTTATTGCCTCTTTCGCAATCTCTACAGCACGGTCCAATTCCAGAAGATCAAGTGCAACCTGAATTATGGGAACTATAGTATCACCTCAAGTGGGAAATAGGCAAAGCTGAAATTCTCAAATATTTCTCTGTCAGCTCTTTCCTGTCTGTTTTCATTCCTGTTTCACTCCGGATTTATTCTTTCGGAATTCCGGTTTTTGTATCGGTCCTTTTAATTTAATTCTCTTCAATTTATTCTTTTATTTTGATTCGAATTACCTAATTTTTGTATGTGAGTTTTTCATTACCTATATTTCTTTTTATTTGACTGTTTTTGTATTCACGGTGGTGTTTCATATCTGACATTCATAGATAAAGAATAAATATTAACCAGTTGTCATAAGAATTCAATTAATGTTATAATGTTTATGGGGGGAGATGATGGAAAATAACCCTGGAACATATGAGAAGAACGCTTCTGGGAATTGTATCACAGATGAGGAACGCAGGCAGTTACTTTCGGCTCTGCATTCTCGCCTTTTCTGGGTTGGTCAATATATCCCGGATTATGTTGAGTTTGAGGGAGAAACTTACCCTCTGCACAATTATGTATGGGAATTGATTCAAAAAGATGAACTCAGTGAAGCTGAGAAATCCAGGATAGAGAAATACATTGAAATTCTTTCAGCGAAGGAAATGAAGGACGAAAAAGATCTCGAAGGGAAGGCCCTTACATCGGAAGAATCAAAAAAGCTCTATCATGAGACTGCAGGCTTATTGCGTGCAATAGCAGATCTGAAGGATATTGAGAGCGGAACCTTCAAACAAAACACAAAGCGCTTTCAGGAACAGTTTGCTAATCAGAGGATTAGAGACGCAAAGCTCTGGCTCGAATTTATCAAAAAAGTGTCTAAGTAAAGTGCCATAACTGAGATACAGCGACAGGACTTAACTGGAAGTGACGTATAGTGACAGAACTTAATTCCTTCAATACTTTTGGAAATTTCTGGAGCAAAGGTTATATCTCTGGGAACCACTTTATGAAAACAAGATGTCATTTAAGAACAGAAACGTCATCTCTATGAAAGACTTTTCGCGGAAAGAAATCGATTACGTTCTAGACACGGCAGAAAAGCTTGAACCTGTAGCCAGAGGCGAAGAAAGGTCTCGGTTGCTGGATGGAAAAATAATAGCTCTTCTTTTTTTTGAACCAAGCACAAGGACAAGGCTGTCCTTTGAGGCTGCTACGCAGAGACTTGGGGGACAGGTTCTCAACCTGGGTTCAGTGGAGGCGAGTTCGGTAATGAAAGGAGAAAATCTTGCCGATACTATTCGCGTAATCAGCAACTATGCAGACCTTATAGTGTTGCGTCATCCTCTTGACGGGTCAGCACGAATGGCTGCGGAATTTTCAAGTGTTCCTATAATCAATGGTGGTGACGGCTCTTTACACCACCCTACACAAACTTTCCTTGACCTTTATACCATTCGTAGGGAAAGTCATCTAGAGGGTCTGAAGATTGCTATGGCAGGAGATCTGAAGTATGGAAGAACAGTCCATTCCCTATGTCATGCCCTATCACTATACGGAGCTGAAATAACTTTAGTTTCACCTCCTGAACTCAGGATGCCCCTGGAAATTGTCAGGGATCTTCAAAAGAATAATATCAGAATCAGAGAGACTGATTCTCTGGAAAACATAATTGGAGATGTCGAAGTTCTTTATATGACAAGGGTTCAAAGGGAACGTTTTCCTGATCCTGAAGAGTATGAGAAGGTCAAAAATAAGTTGAGGGTCACAGGTGATCTGCTGAAAAACGCAGATCCTAGCCTTAAGATTCTCCATCCTCTTCCAAGGGTCAACGAGATCTCCCCTGAAGTAGATTCAACGCCGTATGCATGTTATTTCGAGCAGGCTTTTTATGGAGTTCCCACGCGGATGGCACTTCTCGCTCTTGCTACGGGAGTGATTGAATGAAGGAAAAAAGAGACCTGAAAATCCAGGCAATTGAAAATGGAACGGTGATTGACCATATAAAGGCTGGACAGGCCTTGAATGTTCTGCGTATACTTGGGATTTCCAATGCTTTTCGAGCTACTATCAGTTTTGTTATGAATGCACCTGGTGCCGCAGGCATAAAAGACGTTGTGAAGATTGAAGGTAAGGAACTTAGCGTCGAAGAGCTTAACAGGATTGCTCTTATATCTCCGAAAGCTACTATCAATATTATAAGGGATTTTGAAGTAGTTCAGAAAAACAAAGTTGTACTTCCTTCTTATGTTGAAGGCGTTGTACGCTGTATCAATCCAAACTGTATTTCTAACAGCAGTGAACCTATAAAATCCAAGTTTTCCGTGCTCCAATCCGAAGAAGAAGGGGTAATTCTACGGTGCCTTTACTGCGAGCACGTAATTTCAGAAAATATAGCCGAAAATTTGCTATAAATATGACCTTCAGCGAAGCTGAAAACGAGTTTTATTTTTATCTTGAGGTTCTCTTAGAACTGAAGTGATCGGGAATAAATTCACAGTTGCCAGTTCAGTGTAGTTCGAATATGATCCATTAGAATCTCATATTCGAATATAATACTACAGTTTTAACTGCTATTATCTTCAGGGGAAATTGCTCATGATAAAAAGAGATAATGACACGGAAGAGGCAGACGAAGAATATCTTGGTTACGAAGAGCGCAATAAGCTTCTCTGGAGCCTCAGGAGTGATTTTGCCTGGGCAGGAAAGAAAATCCCTGAAAGTGTAGAGATCGATGGGTGCGAGTACAAACTCAGGGACATGGTTAGAGGACTGAGCGAGAAAGAATCACTGGATACGGATAAAACTGCCGAAATCAGGGCTCTTATCCCAAAATTGAATGAAAAGTCAAAAGCAGATGAAGAACTGCTGGAGACGGAAGAACTTACAAAAGCAGAGGCTGAAGCCCTTTATGAAGAAGCAACTGGGCTTTTGCGGGCCTCAATGGAATTAAAAGACAAACTTGAGGGGAAAGGTGGGGAAAAAAGCGTCGACGAGTTTAAGCGGATGCTCAATACTCAGAAGGTAGTTGACGAAAAGCGTTTTCAGGAGCTTATTAAAAGTTTAAAGTAGTGAGTTTGTTTGTGAGTTTTCAAATAATTCCGGCTTCAGGAAATCCAATTTCAAAATAGTCCTTCCATTTCTTCCTTATTTTTCAATTTTCTACTCACTCTTATTTTTGAAGGTCGCCATAATTTCTTCCGGTTTTTGAGTGTAGAATTCCAAATTTAAGTTTGAACGTGTAGTAATTTTAAGAATCTGTCGATAGGGCACTGTGAATTTGAAGATATAAAAATAAATGACAAGGACATATGCAACTATCCAGAAATCTACCATAACTGAGCTTAGTTTTATGAAAACTTGAGCTGCTTCCATTTGCAAATCCCTGGTTATACTTTCTACGATATGAGGCAGTTGAATTGCAAAGGTAACAAGGGCTAACAAACGTAGTGGCCAACGCAGGGAACGGCCTTTGTTCTTCGATATAGTGATCTGCACGATATCCTCTTTCCTTAACACGAGAGACCTGAACAGATGCCTGTGAATAATTATTTTTTCAGGAGTCAACCTCACAGTAGTACGATTATAAAGGATTAAGACCAAAAGAGCAAGATATAGGATTAAGGAAGAAAAAAGATCGAAAAAAGAGCCTGAAGGACTGTCTAATCCCAAAATTAAACTAATTACTAACGATATAAAGATGATTTTTCCAATTCCGTAGCCTCTATAAAGAGCCCGTCCTTTCAGAACCTTACCTTCCTGCAAACTTGCAGGAGAAGGTGCCGGTTGGCCCAGTTTTTCCAATCCGAAACTAAAATAGCTGCCTTTCCTCCTTTCTTTTTTGATAAAATCCTTCATAGTGAACCATCCCATCAATTTCCTGAAATTTTTCCCAAAAACCATTTCATACGCCTTCAAAACGTTTTTATTTTTCGTCTCTTTCGTTTTTGAGGAAACTTGTAAGCTCTTCAGGTTTATTAGTAAAAAACGTAAGTTCCAGTTTTGAGTGCGTAGCGACTTTAAGAGCCCACTGATAAGGCGTTAAGAGTTCACTATTGTAAAATAGCACAAGGATAATTGTTACTACTGCAAGATGCCCCAGTAATAAACTGAAATCAACATAGTTCGAAAAGGATGCTTCAATATATTTAATGTATTGCAAGTTCCTTGGTATTCCTAGTATAAAATCAAGTGGTATTGCAATAACATAAAATAACCGAATCAACCAGCGCAGGGAATAACCTTCATTCTTTTTTACCGAAATTTGCGTAATATCTTCTTTTTCGATCACAATGGGCTTACGCATAGGTTGTTTAATTATGATTTCTCCAGGCATTACTGTGGCAGCATTAGAGCGAGTAAGAAATAATGTAAGAGGGAAAAGAAACATAATAAGTCCTGAAAATATGATTAAATAAGAGTCTTCAGAACTAAATGTCCATAAAAGCAAGGAAATTATTAATGTGATAGCAGTAACTATTAATAACCTTGACATCCACCACCAATCAAAGAGACTAGCCTGCACCTTAAGAGTTCTGCCTTCCTGAAGATCCTCGTGAGAAGAGCTCAACTGAGTACTTCTATTTTCGAATTCAAAACCCGAGAAGTAACCTTCCTGCTTTTCTTTCTGGAGGGAATTTTTTGTGGGGTGCCATCTCATTAATTTTTTAAAGTATTTCACAAAAACCATTTCATACGCCTTCACAAATGCCTTTCAATAGATGATTTTATCTCTACAGCTGAGACTTCATCCGTAATTAAGGAATAGTAAGAGTTTAGTTCGTACCATTTTTTGTGTTTAGTCTTGATATACAGCTGTGTATTCAGGTTACCAAATTGGGTTTTTTGCTTCCTCGCTGCAAATAGAATAAGGGGAAACAGTGAGATTAATAGCAAAAGTATTTTCAATTCCCCTTTTACTACAGCCATGTAGACCGCAAATCCGCAGAAGGCAATTCCTCCAATTACAAGGAGAAGGAACATTCCCTTTGAACGCTTTTCAAGCCTGTGTGACGTTATGTTTTCGATTTCTTCATAAGGGATGTCAAATTTCTTCAATCTGAATGCCTGAAGGTGTACTCCTGATTTATCTATCAGAACTGCTGCCTCGAAGGTTTTGAGAATTAGCAAGTAACAAGGAATGTTCAGCAGGAAGAGACCGACTAAGAAGAGAGAAATATTTTCTGTATGGGTCATGAGCAGGTTGAAAAATATTACAAAAAGTAAAGTAAAAAGAGTTGTATTTGCGGGGAAAATCACATTTGCTGTTCGGAATTCAGTGGTGTTTTCTGTTTTTCCGGAAATCATGGCTGTGTTTGCAAAGTAACAGGACTGTTTTGTTTGGTGAGCCGTTTTCTTGCAGGCTGGACACCATCCCATCAATTTCCGGACAGTTTCAGTAAAAGCCATTTCATAAACCCTCACAATGCCTTTTAATATATGAGTTCATCTCTGCAGCCGAGGCTTCGTCCGTGATCATGGAATTGTAAGAGGCCCAGGTCCACTCATACCATTTTTTGTGTCTGGTTTTTATATGAAGCCGTGTATTTCCATTCCAAAATCGGGTTTTTTGCTTCCATTCCGTGATAAGTACAAAGGGAAGCAGGAAAATCCATAGCAGAAATCCGTTCCATTCTCCTTTTACTACAGCCATGTAGACCACGAATCCGCAAATGGCAAACCCTAAAATAATCAGAAGAAAGTATATTTTCTTTGATTTTTTATTAATTCTGGAAACTGTTATACTTTCGATATTATTGTAAGGTATTAGCTTTTTGAATCTGAAGGCCTGCAGGTGTACTCCCAATTTGTCTACCAGAATTACTGAGTTATAGGTTTTGAAAGCTAACAAATAACAAGAAAAGCTGAGTAGGAAAAGAACTGCCAGAAAGAGAGGCATGCCCCACAGATACCTCAGGAACAGAAGCAGGTTGAAACTTATCATAAGAAATGTCATGATTAGAGCTACGTTTGCAGGAAAAACTACATTTGAAATTCGTAACTCGGGAAGATTTCCTGTTTTTCCTGAAACTGGTATCCAGTTTTCAGAGATAAAAGGGGATTCTATTTTCGGTGCCATATTCTTGCAAACCGGGCACCATCCCATCAACTTTTTTATGCATCTGGATTCCCAGCTCATAACTCTCTCTCCTTTTCTCCAAGGACATACAGCTTTTGCTGTCCCTTTTCTCTTTTCACATACATTTTTATATGATTTTTCTTCTCCCAGTAAATTAGCTGTAAATAGAAACCCCACATCAGAATCAGTGTTCCTGAAGTGAAAGAATACAATACCTGATCGTTAAAGAGATAAGCTGCACGAGACGAGATATAAGGCAAGAAAGCCATGAGCAAAGTGAAACCCAAAAATAGGAATAAGACCACACAGGCAAGTGTCTTTCTAAAGGAAGGAGAAACGAAAGGATTTCTTTTCACGGCATTGTATTGATGCATTTGCTTTTTCCAGCCGAGCAAATAGATCGGTAAAGAAAGTAAAAGGCCAAGAAGGAAAGCCTCTTTATTTATACCTTTTTGAAATAGTTTTATATAAACAGGAGTAAAGATAATCGGTAGCACGAGAAGATAGATATCAAGCCTGGAATGCTGGCTAGGAACAGTCGGATTTTTTGCCTTTTCTCCTTCCGATTGACCGTTTGTTCCAAAATTAGCAAAGCTAACTTTGGATCCGGTTTCAAGTGCTTTTGCATTCGGGCACCAACCCATAAACTTTTTGATCAGATCAAAAATAAAAACCTTAGCTGGCATTTATTTGTTCTCCCGAATTATGTATGATTTTTTCCACTTTCCGTAACTTTTGTCTAAATAAATTATCTTGTGATTCTTTCTCTGCCAGTATGTTAGCTGGAAATAACCAAGCCACATTCCAACCAGGAAACCACCCATAAGTGAAATGATTACTTGCATAGAGTGATTCCTTGCCACATTTCCTGAAAAAATCCAATAAAAAAGAACTGCATAGAAAATTAGATTAATTATTTGAGATACTTTTTTCATGCCGGGATTCTCGCAAATGAGTTTCTGTGCCAGGATATCGTATCTTCTCATCTGCTTCTTCCAGTCAAGGACAATAAGCGCTACAGAAATGAAAAATCCGGCGAGGAAAAAGGCTATTTTTAGGCCCAGATGACTAATCGCTATAATATACACGAGTGTAAACAAAGTGTTAATTAAGAGAGTATAATTACTCAACTTTTGAAGCCATCCTAGATTTTTTTGATACCCGTCATCTCCCTTTTCTCTATCCAGGATACCAGATTCGAAACTTTCAAAGTTAATGTGCCGTCTGGTTTCAGATGTTCTGGCATTAGGACACCAGCCCATCATTTTTTTTATGTTTTCGACTTTAAGGCTCACTTTTCTCCCTCCTTTTCCCTAATAGCATATGACTTTTGGAAGCCATTTCCACTTTTAATGTAAATTCTCATGTGATTTTTCTTTTCCCAGTAAATTAGCTGGAAATAGAAGCCCCACATAAGGAACCAAAGACCTGAGATAAAAATAGATATCGCTGATTTGAAGTCAAACTCGAGTATACGGGGCAAGAGAACAAAAGAAAGAAAAAGAAGCACACTTATTCTTAAAACGAGACTAATTATGGTTAGCAAACCCCTAAGAGATTTTATTTCAGAGACATAACGAACAATAGGTTTTTTTGCAATGGCTTCGTATCGCTGAATCCGCTGATTCCAGTAAAGTGCAAAATGAAATAGGGAAGTTAATAATCCGACAAGTAAAGCGATCAGGTTTAATCCTATCTGATTATATATCAGGAGATAAACAAACGTTAAAGAAATACTAAATAGAAGAATTTGATTACTTTCTTTCCTGAACCATCCAGAGTCCTTTAAATTTCCGTTTTCTCCTCTTGCTCTGTCTGGAATATCGGAACCAAAATTTTCAAGATGAACGTGCTGTCTGGCTTCATGTGCTTTTGCATTCGGGCACCACCCCATAAGCTTTTTAATCTGATCAAAAACAAAAGTCTTATTGGACATTTATTTTCTCTCCAGGATTACGTACGACTTCTTCCATGTTCCGTGGCTTTTGTCGAAATAAATTCTTTTATGATTTTTCTGCTCCCAGTATAATATTTGGAAATATCCAAGCCAGAAGTAAACAAGATAACCTCCAAAGAATGAAAGTGTTACTTGCAGGGCAAGTCCACGGCCACTTATATAAAGACAAACTATTACAAATGAAAAAAGTACATAAGCGAGTATAATGCATAGTCTTTTCAGGTTTGAATTGTCAATTAATCGTTGTTTTTCTAAGGAGTCATATAGCCTCATTTTCGCATTCCAGCTAAATATAAACGAAATCAAGGCAGTAAAAAATCCTGCAAGTAAAAAAATCAGGTTTACACTCAGTTGAATAAGTACCGAGAAATACATAAACGTAAGAAAAATGTCAACGAGAAGAGTTCGAGTACTTGCTTTTTGGAACCATCCGGGATTTCTTTGATCCCCGTTATCTCCCGTTGCTTTATCCGGGATACCAGATTCAAAACTTTCAAAGTTAATGTGCCGTCTGGTTTCAGATGTTCTTGCATTCGGACACCAGCCCATCAACTTTTTTATGTTTTTGACTTTAAGGCTCACATTTCTCCCTCCTTTTCCCCAATAGCATATGCCTTTTGGAGGCCATTTTCACTTTTAATATAAATTCTCATGTAGTTTTTCTTCTCCCAGTGAATTAGCTGGAAATAAAAACCCCACATGAAAAAACAAAGAATTGAAAGTCCGAATAAGGCTGAGTGCCAAGATTGTCTTATCATATAAGAGAGAAGCATAAGCAGAAAAATCAAAAGTATGATTATCAAAACCCAAAGATATGATACTTTAGAGACATAACGAACAATAGGTTTTTTCACAATGTCGTTGAATCGCTGAATCCGCTCATTCCAATGAAATACAAAATAAAATAGGGGAGGTAATGATGCGAAAAGGGATGGGAGAAGGCCTATGTAATTGTATATAAGGAAATGAACAAATGTTAAAAAAATAGCAAATAGAAGGATTTGATTACTTTCTCTCTGGAGCCATCCATGGTTCTTTAAACGGCTGTTATCTCCCCTTGCTCTATCCGGAACATTAAAATCAAAATTTTCAAGGTCAATATTCCTTCTGGCTTCAGATGCTCTGGCATTGGGGCACCATCCCATCAACTTTTTTATGAGTTTGGATTCCCGATTCATAGCTTTCCCTCCTTTTCCCCAATAGCATATGTCTTCTGGAAGCCATTTTCATTTTTGATATGAATTTTCATGTGATTTTTCTTCTCCCAGTAAAATAGCTGAAGACAGGTTCCCCACATAGTAAGAATCCAAGTTGCTGCAATAAAAGAATACATTGAATGAGAGTTAATAGAAGAAGGCGTATAAGACAAGAAAACCATAGGTGGTAAACTCAAAAATAAAATTAGGGATAAGAAAACAAAGAAGAGTACTATTTTAGAGACATAACGAACAGTGGGTTTTTTTGCCGCAGCCTCATACTCACGTATCTGATTTTTCCAAAAAAGTAAATTTATCAGCAAAGAAAACAAAACGCCCAAAAAGAAGAATTCTGAATTTACACCCTTTAGGAATAGCATAACTATGTAAATAGGAGTTAAGAAAAGGGTTGGTAGGAGTAGTCTGACATCAAGCCTGGAAAAGCGGCTCAGAGCCATCGGGCTCCTGGCTTTTTCTCCTCGAGATCGAGCATATGCTTCAAAATTAACAGGGCTAATTCTAGATCCGGTTTCAATCGTTTTTGCATTCGGGCACCATCCCATTAGTTTTCTAATATATTTTGCTTCCCAATTCATAATTCTCCCTCCTTTTCCCCAATAGCATACATCTTTTGGAATCCCTTTTCACTTTTCACATAAATTTTCATATTGTTTTTCCTTTCCCAGTAAATTAGCTGAAGATAACTTCCCCACATAAACATCCAGGCTCCAGCAACTAAGGAATACAGCGATCGAGCGTTAAGAAAAGAGGGTATCTGAGATAAGAAAACCATAGGCAAAGTTAAGAGCAAGATTAGGGCTAAAAAAACCCATAAGAGCATTTTCGTTGAGGAAGAGCCAACAACAGGCTTTTTTGCTAGGGAATCATAATAATACATCTGCTTTTTCCAGCCTAGCAGATATATCAGCAGAGAAAGCGAAAAACCTAAAAAGAAAGCTTCTGCATTTATACCTTTTTGAAATAGCAAATTTATGTAAATAAGAGTTAGGAATAGTGTTGGTAAGAGAATTCGGATATCAAATCTGGAAAAAAGCCTGGAAAAACGACTTGGAATCCCTGGATTTCTGGCCTTTTCTCCTCCAGATTGATCATGTAATTCAAAATTATCAGAGTTAATCCGGGATTCAGCTTCAAGAGTTTTTACATTCGGACACCATCCCATCAGTTTCTTGATGTGTTCCAGAGTCATAGTTGTTACCCCGTTTATGAATTTACAATGTAGATCTCTGGCATTTTACGTCCGTACACAAGTATCATTTTCCCATTCTTCTTTTCCCAGTATACGTCTGTAAGGTAATACAGAAAAGCCGTCAGACAAAAACCAGATAGAAATCCTATAGTATGTCTCCAACCAAGCGATGAACCAAAGGCAAGAAGCAGTACCAGGCCAGTTGAGTCGAAATTAAAGTAATAAAACAAAGCTATCAAACAAAAGGCAGAAACAAAAAACAAAATGAGTCCCCATTTAAACTGTGAAAATAAGAGATACAATAATACCAGGGAAAGTATTAGATTTATAATTCTCCATTTTGAAGATCTAATATTCCTCTTTATTTTCTTGCCTGTATTTTTTATATTATCTAGGTAATGCCAGTTCCAGATGCAAATGTATAGGTTAAAAATGGTTCCGATAATTAACCCAAAAATGAAAATTTTATCTATTAGATGAACTTCCAGAAATCCAATTCCCAGCACAGAAATAAGAGTCAGTCCTGAGGACATCATTAATACCCTGTTATGGCGTTTGTTCCACCAACCAGTGGGTAAAACAGGAAGATCTCCAGCGTCTTTTCCTCTAGCTGGATCACTCGTCTCAAAATATCCAGAATTAATGGAACGTTGAGTTTCAAGCGTTTTTACGTTCGGGCACCATCCCATCAATTTCCTTATGTTCTTAATTAACACATTCATAGGGTATCTTTCCTCCATTCTTAGCTTATTCCCACTGAAATTGTGGACAAATACTCTGCCTAAAATACTCCTACTATTTTACCTCATTATTTCATATGCTTTTTCCGAAAACGAAATTATTTATTAGAGACAAAACACTAAGTAGTCAACTTGTGATACAGTTTAATATTTTGTATAAAGAATAAAGCCAATGGCAAATAGAAGGATTCCAATATAGAATATGATCCATCCTGCTTCTCCATTTGGTAAAAATCTATTCGACAATACTGTAAGTAAAGCACCTATACTGACAAGTAACAATCCTATTTTTTTCATACGACTAAGATTGTTTCCGGCTTTTTCTCCTCCAGATTTATCATATGCCTCAAAATTTGCAGGAACAGTTTGAGATCTGGTTTCAAGTGCTTTTGCATTGGGGCACCATCCCATAATTTTTCTTATACTTTTTGTGAATACATTCATTGTTATCTTTCCCCATTTTCAGCTTATTTCCACTGGAATTGTGGACAGCCATCCTTTTCTATCAAGAAACCTCATTCTGATACATGGAATCGTTATTATCCTTTAATATAGAGAGCAGCACCAGTTAGAAGTAAAAGCGTTCCTAATCCTGTCATAAGTGATGATACCAGGATTTCATCTTTAGTTGAAACTACTCGTATTTCCAGAATAAGTGTTAATGCTAAAACAAAAGCGCCTATACTTGTAAGTGACAATCCTATTCTTCTCGTGCGGCTGGGATTGTTTCCGGCCTTTTCTCCTCCAGATTTATCATATATCTCAAAATTTGCAGGAACAGTTTGAGATCCGGTTTCAAGTGCTTTTGCGTTCGGGCACCATCCGATTAATCTCTTTATGCTTTTTGTGAATACGTTCATTGTTATCTTTCCCTCAGTTTTACCTGCCTTTGATCAGGCCTATTCTATCGATTCTTTTAATTTCTCAAATAATTCATCAGCTATCTTTGTGGGATCTTCCGTACTCTGGAGTTTGAGCTGCATCTCTTCTGCAAAATCCCAGAGGAGCTCAATACATTCCCTGTATCTTTCGCAAGATCCGCATTCTCCTTCGTGCTCGTACCAAACCTGCATTCCGTGTTTTGTCGAGACAAAAATTATTGCATTGGCTTTGAAAGGAACCGATCTTCCGAAGAGTATCCCTTTCTTTGAGTCCAGTTTTTCGACTTCGATCCTGTTTGCTCTGGCCATTTCAAGCAGGGTTTCTTCAATGCGTTTATCCATACTAAGAAGGGCTCGCGAGACTGCCTGCCTGGAGACCCCAAAACGCTTTGCGATATTGATATTTGGGAGCCCGTTTCGGCGTAGAACCCAGAATTCAAACTGTTTTTCACCTGCCGGTAGGAACATATGTAAACATCTGAACGTTGACTATATATAACTTTCTGCTTTGAAAGTTTTTGAAACTATTTGCCTGAAAAATTGTTCTTTCTGAAGAGAATTCAAAAATCTTATCAAATACAGTTTAATGATCTGGTCATAACAAATATATAGAAGATAATTAAAGCTTGTTCGCAAATGAATATTTTTACTCAAGTTTGATTACAAAATAACATTCAAAATTAAATAATATAAAGTTATAGAACCAGCGAGGCTCTTTTATGCAAAAAAAGAACGAATTTGAAACAAATCCTGAGGTAATATATCTTTCTGAAGACTCAAAAACCAAAAGTGAAGAAGAAAAGACGAAGAATGAGAATGAGGAATTCGGAGTTGAAGCTAAAGCAGCGGTTGATTCCAGAACCTATGAACGCCCATCTTTTTTTATCGGTGTACCTATTGGTATTGTCTTTGGAGGCATCGGAAGCAAATATGAAAGTGTATTTTCCATCGAATATGAAGGAAAAACCGTAGTCGTACTCTATCATGGCCTCTGCTTAATCTCAGCAGGTGACCGACTCCTTATTCATGGAAAATGGTATAAGGGAAAAAAGCTCGGGATACAGGGAAATGTCGTTATAGCGGATAGGATTGAAGATTTAAGTTCCGGGATTGTCTTCAGTCATAAATGATTTTGTGTGACAATTGTTCTATCAGGACTCATATCTGTCAGGATTCACATCTGTCAGGATTCACATCTATCAGAATCCACATGGATTTGCTTTCGACTTCGATCTTTTTATCCACGCTTGCAGTTTTTCTTAGAACAGTTTTAATGGAATAATGCTTGCAAGCAAGTATCCCTATTGTTGTGGGATGATAAGACGTTTTTGAGATTTCAGGGCTATTATACTTGCAAGCAAGCAGTATCCTATTTCCTACGATGTACTATATATAACTTTCTAGTGGACAGATTAATATTAATATTCTAAAAAGTAAACTTGCTTGACTTAAGTTAAAAAGAATAGAAAAAGGGGAGTAAATAGCTCTGTTCTAAGTTAAAAGAGGGTAGGCCTGATAAGGAAACTCAGGACCCAAACTAGTTATATAAAATTTACTTTAAATTGCTGATTAAGATGTTTTTATAAACCAAGCACATCATCCATGGAATAAATTCCTGGTTTTTGCCTGCAGACCCATTCAGCTGCACGGACTGCACCTTTGGCAAAGATCTGGCGTGAATGAGCCATGTGCTTGATCTCAATTCTTTCAGAGTTTCCTGCAAAAAGAACAGTATGGTCTCCTGTGATATCTCCAGCGCGGACTCCGTGAATTCCAATTTCTTTTCCGCGTGGGGCGATACCTTCTCTGCCATAGACATATTCCTTTCCGCCAAGAGCCTCACTGATAACGTCGGCTGCCCGAAGGGCGGTTCCACTCGGTGCATCTTTTTTCTGGTTGTGGTGAGCTTCAATAATCTCGATATCATAATCTGCAAGATATTTTGCAGCTTCCCTGATAATCTTGAAAAAGACATTAACACCTATTGAATAGTTGGGGGAGATTACGGCACTTACCTTGCCTTCTTGAATAGCCTCATCAATTACTGCTCGCTGCTCAGGAGTTAGGCCTGTAGTCCCTATTATGAGATTTACTCCGGCTCTGGCTGCTATTGGAGCATTAACTACGGTTGCGCCAGCTATGGTGAAGTCGATAAAAACATCAGCCTTGCTTTCTTTCAGAACAGCCCCAAGATTTTTTACATCCGAGATCTGAACTCCAAGGTTACCTACTCGGGCAAATTCCCCTGCGTCCTTTCCGAAATTACTGATGTCAAAAGCAGCAACAAGTTGCATATCCGCAGAGTTGGTAACATTCTCCACAATTAAAGAGCCCATTCTGCCGCAGGCTCCGAGTACTGCTACGTTAATCATTCTATAACCCCCAATTTCCTGAGTTCATCTTCAATCTTCTGAGCATTTGTCCCACTAAGGGGCGCGAGTGGAAGCCTCAGATGCCCGCTTGCCAGACCTGCAAGTTCCGCAGCTTTTTTAACAGGGATTGGGTTCGTTTCTAGGAAAAGGGCGCGAATCAGAGGAGCAATTTCAAAATGAATCTTCCTTGCAGTTTCGTAGTTTCCGGTCAGAGCTGCGTTTACCATTCTGGACATTCTGTCAGGCACTATATTTGCGGCAACAGAAATGACTCCTCGTCCTCCTACAGAGAGAATCGGAAGAGTTAAATTATCCTCACCTGAAATAACCACGAAGTCTTCATCTACAGTATTTTCCAAAATCTGGGAAGCTTTACCGACATTCCCACTGGCTTCTTTAATTCCTACGATATTCTCGACTTTTGCAAGTTCGACAATGACTTCTAATGGCATGTCCTGTCCTGTACGGGAGGGGATATTGTACATAACCATAGGAACATCGACGGCTTCTGCTATTTTCTTAAAATGCGCAAGCAGGCCTGCAGGATTTGGCTTGTTATAATAGGGAGAAATCAGAAGTACACCGTCAACACCTGCATCTGCAGCGTGTTTTGTAAACTGGAGAGCTTCTCCTGTATTATTTGAACCTGTTCCTGCAATTACAGGAACTTTTGAACACTCCACTGCAATATCTATTACTTCTTCGTGCTCAAGTGCGGAAAGAGTTGCGGATTCTCCTGTGGTGCCACAGGGCACAATCCCTGTAACTCCTCCCTCTTCAACAAATTCAATATTCCTTTGTAAACCTTCCCTGTCAATTTTGTCGTCCTTTGTAAAAGGAGTTATCAGGGCAGGCATTGCTCCTTCAAACATTTCAGATATCCCCACCGTGTCCAGAAGTAAGTCTTCTGCTTAGTATACTTTCATACGTGCAACTTTTCTTGTGACGTAACCTGCAACTCTGTTCCTTATAACTTTGCTTTCAATAGTTGTATACTTTGTCACAAGAGTTTTATTAGTTTCAAAGTCTTTTGTGAAGACATCAGCGTGGTTCTCAATCAGTCGAAATGCGATTCTTTTTATGTTTGTCTGTCTTATATTTCCCATCGTATCTCCTCTTAATGTTTTTGCTGTTTTTTAGTCCAGTTATTCAATTCTACTTCCAGTTTATCTCACATGTTTTCCTGTGAACTCTGGTTAACGTGAAGCCCGAAATAGAAAATAGTTCTTCGATGTTTATTTTCTTCTCTCGAATTGATAGGTTTAGCAAAAACTGGATATAATAATTTGATTGATCATGATTTCGTCGACTAATAGGTCACTTGAGATTTATAAGTTTTGGGGTAGACGCTCCAGTCTACACCTATGAGGCTTAATTTCTTATCTCAATTAATAGAATATGTAGTCAATGCTTTAATTCTTCTCTAAATTTTCCTTTAATATATTTTTTGCATCATCGTTGCAGCAGCTACAGTTAGATTCTGAGGGATAATTTTGTTATGTGGATTTGTATATTTTGCATTTAGGTATATTCAGTATCCGTATTTATTATCTCTCTTATTTCCTCTTCATTATCTGTTTTGCTGAGATTTTCTCTTTACATAGTCTGTTTTTCCAAGAAAACGGTCAAGAGTTCCTGCACTAGTAAAAACACGCTCTCTTACTCCTTTACGGTTAATAAAGAGTCCTATTAATACGAAAAGCAGCCCAAGTTCCGGGTTTGCCTCAACAGCAATTGCCCCTATCAAAACAAGGGAAGAAGCTGCAAGCCCTTTCATGGCTCCTGTCCTGTAAGAACGATAACCTGTTCTTTTAAAGATCCGGACATCTCGAAGGGTCAGGAACAGAACTACAAAATAGGCAAACATCGCAATTTCAATATACATTTTTTTCTCCATCTTCTGTTTTTGATTTGCACTTCCTGCTTCTCTGTCGGACTGAAAATATGAATCTGATTTCTTTTTGACCTTATATCCTGATTATATTTTATATCCGTACTATTTTTCAACGAGCAGGTGAAGACTAATCAGTATATAAATGCAAGCAAACAGATACATAAATTACGTATGTTAGATAATATAAAACTAGCAGGTTTAGTATCTACTGGTAATTTTGAGTTGTAAATAGTAGTAATTTTAAGTTGTAACAAATACTAAAGTATATTTTTCTAGTTTTTTAAGAAGGGTTTATAATGAACTTTATAATGGCATATTCAGATTAAGTAGCCCACTAAGGAATAAGAACCCTAGAAAGAGCGGTTGATGAATGAAATATATGAAGAGGGAATGTTGCCCCACTCTGGAAGACAGTCTGATAAGCGGATTTTTTCCAGTATAGGGCATTTCAAACTGCCTTTTTCCTTCTGGATATAGGAAATTCCCCAGAAAAACTCCTGCAAGTAATACCCCAAACCATGGAAGTACAGGAAAGTAATCAAGGGTCCTAAAATTTCCGGGAGTAAATCCCAGCCAGAGCAGGCTGGAAAACCCAAAAGTCATATTCCTTAAGTAAAGCCCTAAAAGGCCGAAAAATATACTAAAAAAAAGATTTTCTTTCCCATATCTCAGGAAAGGATAAACGAGTACTGCTGAAACCCCAAAAAAGTGGAGGATCCCAAAAACAATATACTCTTCAGGTAAAAAGATCCAGGTTATACCTGTGAGCAAAAGTCCCATTAAATAGAGCTTTATTCCTCTTTTCAAGTACTTAGAAAAATTTTCTGCTCCATTTCCAGCAGACTCTTTGCTAAGGGCTCTTGAATGGCTTATAGAAAGGGCAGCTCCTGAGATCAGAATAAAAAGTAAAGCTGAGAATCTGCCCGCATATAAGATAAGACCGGACCCGAGCTGAATATCTACAAGCTTGAAAAAGTCCAAGTCATAAAGAAAATGATAAAGGAGCATCAAGAGGACAGCAAATCCTCGCAGACAATCAATTTCCCAGAGGCGGTCTGCATATCTGGCCATAAAATTTTCTCCGGAGCACATTATGTTCCGTTCATAAGAATGGCAATCTTCTTTTAAATACATATATTTATATTTTCTTGTTCTTCGAGGGTAAACTGGCAGGTTGCTTACTCTTTAGTCTCTTATTCTCTTCTTATGCCATGACAATGGAAGTTCGTTTCTTTCCAAAACTCCGGTCGCTATTTTGCTCTACAGATGATTTCTCTTTTAATGAGCCTATCCCAAAACCTTGAATTTTGAATAATCGCTCCAATTTCTAACGTGAAAATAGTATAATAGATTTGGGAATGAAATTGGTTTTGGGATGAGCTCAATAGGAAAAAGATAATTGCTGTAAGCAAAATGATGCTTAAGTGATCAGGACTTAAGTCTACTCATTTCTATTAGGTAATTTCTTTTAGATCACTTATATTAAGATCATCATATACGCTAATTTTCATAAGTTTCATCAAGTCAACATTTACAGTGTTTCATATCAATCCAAATATGGGTCCTGTATGTGGGATTATCCCAAACAAGAACACATTTATTGAGCCGTGAATCATTATCACAAGGGGAATACTTCGAGTTCTATAAAATAAGTATCCTAAAAAGCCTCCTAAAAAGAATGTATATACTATTTCGTAGGGTGTACCGTAAGTAGAATGCATTATTCCGAAAAGGAGGCTTGAAAGGAAAATTCCCCAGGCTGATCCCAGGAATTTTTCCAGGCTTGTCTGGAGAATTGACCTGAAGATGAGTTCTTCTATAAGCCCTACAATAAAAACCATTACTATTATGAGTATTAGCAGATTTGTCGAAGAGAGATCTGATATCAGTTCTCTGGCTCCTATCAGTATATATTCTACTTGTCCAAAAACCAGGCCGGCAAGAACAGATAGAGGAAGGTAGATCCACATCCTCTTCAGAGTGTCTCTTTTTCTCTCATACCTCACCTTCTGATGAACAGTAGCAAGAGTTATCGGAATTGCCATAGGTACGTAGACAAATATGAAAGAGTAAAGACTCTTCTCAAAAAAAATAGGCATTGAGAAATTTACCAATCTAAATATTGTCAGAAGTAAGAGGGCCTGGTAGATTTTCCTTATCTCAGGCTTTTTCATAACTGCTATTGAATACGAAAGCGAGAGCAAAAGCAAGGTATAAGCTATTGAAGCTTCTTTTAGCCTTCCTCCAAAAATCAACAGTTCGATAAGAGTAATTGTAGCTACAGGGGTTCCTACATAAATCATCTTTTTCAGGAATCCGGTTTTTTCTTCAGTTTGCACTTTAAGCATTTTTCCGAGCTCCGGCAAAGAGACCTTTCCCGTTTCCAGCTCTGAAGAAGTAAAGTCCGAAGGTGCCATTCTTCAGGCCTCCTCAGTAACGTTAATCCAGAGATTCAGGTTCCTGTAAGGTATGGTTTTCTCGGTTTCATTAAAGAGCAAAAACTCTAGTTTCATGTTTTTTCCTTTAAGAGGTGGCGTAAAAGTAACTGGTTCTTCCCAGGACATATTATTTCCAAGGCTTATCTGTTTCTGACTTTCCGGAAGAGACCTGTTTTCAAGCCTTACGTCTATTGTATAATCCATTGGTCTGTACTCGTGGTTTATGATCCCTACAGTGACTGTTCCTTTTTCTCCCTGTACAAATTCCGTAGGATAGTCTCCTATCGTACTGTTGTTTCCAAGAATATAAAATTCGGTAAAGTGCTCTCCTTCTTTAGGGTTTCCTATAATGTAGGCGAGGCTCCCTATAGAGGCTAGCATAGAAAGGACAAAGATAAATGCAATAACCTTATCAGTTTTCGATTCGGATTTTTCAAGAACTTTAGCCTTCATGCTAAGGTAACATTTTTTAAATGAAACTCCAAAGACTTCGGTTTCAGACAACAGTCTCCTTCTGTAATAAGCAATTGCACACATCAGAAGAGTAAAAATTGAAAATTCTGTCAACAGAGGAATTTCCCTGACCCCCCAGCTGGAATAATTCAGGCTAAGTCCCAGTACTGGGGCAACTGAAATACTAAGTCCGAAAGAAATCGCAGCTCTCTCAATTCCATCAATATCTTTTTTTGCCGGGAAGAGAGCTCCAGTAAGGGCATAGCCTGGTAAGAAAAGCACCAGAATAACCCCCAGGTACGTGCGCAGGAAGCTGTCGCTAAGCACAGGTACGAGTATAAAGATGTTAGTAATAAGCACAAAACCTGCAACAAGCAACAGGTCCATGGAAAGTTGTCTATTTCCGGCCATTTTATCACTGGAAAAATTATTTCATATTGTATCCTCTTTGAATTTATATCTATGCAATCCTTTCACGCCCCAATTACTATATTTTGTTTCAAAGTATAATTCGTTCTTTCAGATTTGTCCTTTCGGATTGTTCTTGCAGGAAAACAAGGGAGAACATGTCTTTTCTTTTGAATTTATTTTTTGCTGGACTGTTCTCTATTTCTGAAGTCTAGTTCTGAGGATAATTTTACTTTTTTTCTTAGGTACAACTTTCTGAAAATTATTTCAGTTTTCAAATTTTTAGACTTATTTTATTGGTAAGATTTCTTTGTATGAAAAATTTTCCCTCTTTTGAAGGACGTTTTTCCTCTTCTGAAAGAGATCTTTTCCAGCCTGCGTTATATTTTGCACACTTCAGGAACGTTTCGAGTTCATCTTATAAACATCTGGGCGTGCATAGAAAATTTTATTTTGTACTTTTCCCTTTCTGCAAGCATGAAAGTGTTGGTTACTGGAGGAGCAGGTTTCATAGGCTCCCACATAGCTGAATATTTTGCAGAAGCAGGACACACTGTCAGGATTTTGGACACTCTTTCCACAGGTTTCCTCAGAAATATTCCACAGTATAAAAATATCGAGTTCATTAAAGGAGATATCTGTGATTTTCAATCAGTCGAAAAGGCTGTTTCAGGCATGGATTATGTCTTTAACGAAGCTGCCCTTGTATCTGTTCCTTTAAGCTGTGAAAAACCTTCTGAAGCTTTCCAGATTAACACGCTTGGAACACTTAACGTACTACAGGCCTGCGTTAAAGCCGAAGTCGATAAATTTGTGACAGCATCTTCAGCTGCAATTTACGGAAATAACCCTATCCTTCCAAAGCAAGAAAATATGTACCCTGAGCCGGCTTCTCCTTATGCTATCTCTAAACTTGATGGAGAATACCTGGCAAAGATGTTTTATGAGGACCATGGGCTTCGTACAACTTGCCTGCGTTATTTCAATGTCTATGGCCCTCGTCAGGATCCAAAATCTCCATATGCAGCCGTTATTCCAATTTTCCTCGAGAGGGCGAAACTTGGAAAGGATCTTGTTATTTACGGAGACGGACTGCAGAGCCGAGATTTTGTTCATGTTACAGATGTAGTCAGGGCAAACGTCGCGGCTCTTGAGCATGGGGATGGTCAGGTCTTTAACGTAGCTATGGGAAAAAGCGTGACAGTTATGGAACTTGCCGAAAATATTATTAAGTTAACTGGCTCTTCTAGCAGAATTGTACATGCCGCTTCAAGAGCAGGTGATGTTCATGACTCAAAAGCTGATGTCTCAAAAATCTCAGGCTGGTGGAAAGGAGATATCGAACTGCAGGAAGGGTTAAAAAGTCTGATTTAATAGATTGTAAGAACGCTTACTTCTTAATATCAAAAAGAAAGCTGCTGTCAATTAAACAGCAGCTTTCCCGTTGGTTTAAGGCAGTTTCTTGCCCTAAGGACACATACCCTGCTGGTTTCCAGCTTACTATATAAGATTTCTATACAATTAGAGCTAACCTTTTTGAAAAAGTCGAGTCTGAATGACTGAGTTATATAGTCTCAAACTCTTTAGCTGTAGAGCTCTTAACTGCAGGGGCAGCTTAAAGACTGTACTAGAAGCTAGTAGCCTGGAAATTTAAGAGCTCTTCCTAACTATGCTTTTCTCGCCTGAAGTTTAAGTTTTCAGTTGTTTTGGTGCAGTCACATTTACCCATAGATGAAGGTCTCTATAAGGTACACTTTTCTCAGTGTCATTAAAGAGCAGGAACTGGAGTTTCATATTCTTTCCCTCAAGAGGAGGCATAATAGTAACTGGCTCTTCCCAGGTCTCATTATAGGCAAGATTGATATGCTTCACATTTTCCGGAAGGAACAGTGATTTATTCTCAAGCTTTACTTCCATTGTGTAATTTACAGGCCTGTACTCATGATTTACAACTCCAACTATTACTGTTCCACTTTGCCCGATCGTGTAGTTTGTAGTATAATTATCTGCTTTTCCTTCGGGTCCAAGAAGATAGAACTCTGTAAAATGTTCTCCTTCTTTTGGGCTCACAACCACATAAGCTAGGGTAGCAATGGATAGGAGAATGGAAATTATCAGGAAAACCGTGAGAGCTCTATCCAGTCTTGATTCTGATGTTTCCATGACCTCGGCTTTGAGTGAAAGTGCTACTGCTTTAAAAGAAACTCCAAAAGTATCACTTTCTGGGAGACTTGCCCGTCTAAGATATGCAAGGCCACACATAATAAAGGTGAATACTGACAAGCTTGTGAGAATTGGCAGAAGTCTGATCCCCCATGGGGTATAATTGAGACCAAGGCCTATTAATGGCACAACTGCAATACTTAGTCCGAAAGAAAGAGCGACCCGCTCAATCCCGTCAAGATCAGATTTTGCAGGAAAAAGAGCTGCAATCAGAGCATACCCTGGCAGAAATAACACAAGTGGCAGTCCAAGTATATTCCGGAACATTGTTTCATTTATTCCAGGAGTGAGCACAAAGATATCTGTTAGGAGCACGAGCCCCATAATAATAAATAGATCTGAAGGAATTCTTTTTACAGTCATGCGGGTCATCCAGCTTTTAAAAAATTATACTCTTTTTAGTTTCATTTAGGTGAGTAAATGTTTTTCTAATCTTTTTTATTCTTTCGATGTATTTTTCCAAGATGTGAATACTCATATTTTGTCTCCAACTTCTGTGCCCATCTTTTCCAATCCATCTCAATTGTCTGCCATTGTCCTAAAAAGTACTTTCCTCTTTATTTACAGCTTCCTTTTTATTCTTTTTCCTGAATCTTTTTCTCAACCTCTCTAGCTGATACTTCTTTAATAAGAGCAGCTCAATTACTTCCCTAAAATACTAATAGGCATATTTCACTTTTTAATATTCTCTTCTTTGGTAAGACAAACTTTACAGTTTGTTTTATCTCTTACAACTTTCTGTACTTCTCTACTCTCTATATTAAAAATTGCGGCAAGTCGCCAGAATGAATAATATAATTTTGAAACTGTAGGTATTTCTTAATGGATTACCAAAAAGTTCCATAAGTTTGCGGGACTGAAATCCTATACGTTGAGCTTCCTTACTATTGATTCTCTGGCTTACTTTTTATTTATTTATCTATATTTTTATACTCTATCAGTTAATGCATATCTTCAATAGTCGTTATTTCAATTGACCAATTTTATATTTATATTAGTATAGTGTCGCAGCATACTAATACGCACTGTATTTTATTTTTTTTAAAGTACGACTGTCAATAAATTTATATATGTATCTTCCAAATTTTACTTTAAAAAACTAATATTGCGGTAATATTTAAAAGGTTCAATCTCTTCCTTATTTAATGATTTTTAGAACTTTTTATAACTAAACTTAATCTAAATATTTGTATAGCTATACAATGGGGGTTATCAAGAATGAATGATCAGCTACTTATGGAAATTGGCACAGGGTCAATAATAAATAAAAAAAATAAATGTACTATCAGCAGAGCCTCTAAAAATGTCATAGTTGTCCTTTCTGCCTACAATGAAGAAACGTCTATAGGAAGCATTATACTTCTCACCAGGCTCTATGCTGATAGGGTGATTATGGTTGATGATGCCAGTTCAGATCAAACAGCCGAGATAGCAAAAAAAGCTGGGGCTGAAGTGATTACAAACAAGACTAATAAAGGAAAAAGTGCGTCTCTCGAAACAGGTTTTAAATCTGCAGTCAATCTCGGCGCTGATATAATTGTGACAATGGATTCAAGAGGTCGCCATAACCCTGACGACATCCCCAGGCTCATTGACCCGATAGTAACAGGAACTGCAGATGTGGTCAATGGAACTCGATATTTAAATAGTGTGGATAGGAACATTCCTGTTTACCGTCGTGTTGGGCAAACGATTTTGGGCAGATTCTCCAATAAAAAATCTGGCAAAATTAGAGATTATCAAACTCCTTTTCGTGCCTTTGCAGCCTCTACAAAAGATATGATACACTTTGATGTCAATGATCTGGCAAAAGAAGATGAGATGCTTGTAAATGCATGCAAATCTGGTCTTCGCATAAAAGAAGTTGAAATAGGTACCCATTATAAATTTGAAGATCGGGTGCAAGCTCCAGGCAAGTATGTTCTTGGAATACTGAGAGGTGTAGTAAGGGATATAGAGGCCAATAAGCCACTATACTTCTATGCAGTGCCAGGTTTTGCCCTTGCTACATGCGGTTTTTATATGGGTTTGAAGTTTCTTGAAGATCTAGTCTTTGGAATCGAAAGTCTTCATTTATGGTATATACTTATAATGGTTTTTCTATCTGTTGCCGGTGTATATATGACAGTAACAGGAATTGTAATGCATTCCATGGCTGAGGTGGCTCAAACTGAGGCTACGTAATATATAATTACTCAAGATCATACCCTGGAAAATCGTCAAGTATAAACTTGTTATTATTAAAAAATGGGAGAAGGAGATCGCTTTTAATGGTGTGCGAACAAAAAGAATTGTTCTCTTTTAGTCCACTTGAACAGACTTTCTCGGAGCTTCCTGAGTTGAAGCCTGATTTTAAGTTTTCAGGTTTTATTGTTTAAATGAATTCTTCAATTTCTGAACTCTCTAATTATCTTTTTCATTTGTGCATCCTTTTTCAATATATATACATAGTAAAGACAGACAATCATGCCGGAAAAGATAACAAGTAATATCTTGTCTATTTCTAAGATTTTAAGGGTAATAATAACGGTTCCTGCAGGAACGAAGAGAATAAAATTTGAAATTACTATTTTCATGACTTTAGAGGTCTTTACTCCGGCATAGGACATCATTTTCAGGCAAAGGTAACCATATACCGCAATACCTGATAGTGAAAAAAGAATAAGTGCCGTACGTGCATTTCCGAGCAAGCCGCCGATTGTAAGGGAAAGGAGGCGCGTTATCAGATTGAAAAAATTATAATGGAAACCGAAGTGATATTTTTTGACTACTACATATATAGCAGTTAACGGAGAGGAGATAAACCATACAAAAGCCCAGAGACTAAGAATCTGAGCGTAGATGCCTGCTTCTGCCCAGGCTTTTCCGAAAATAACCGTAAAAACGTCGCTGCCGACAATTGTCAGGATAAGTATAGGGAACATACCTATAACCACAAGCATTCTGAACACATTCTCAACAAGGGAAGCAAGAGTGCCCTCGGCAAAGGCTCTTGAGGCTCTCTGGAAGAAAACCTGTGAAATCGAACCTCCTATTAAACTCATCGGCATCTGCAGAAGGCGAAAGCCGAGAGAATAAAAACCTACCACCGCAGGAGTGAAGAAAGCCGAAAGAAGGAAAGCAGGAAGCTGCCAGGAGATTGAATTCATGAGGGCACCCCAAGTATCTACAAGCGAAAATTTACGGTACTTCTTAAATCCCTCATAGATTTTTTCCCAGCTCAGATTTTTCACAATCAATTTCCTATCATCTCTCCAGATCTGTCCTCCAAGCGCAAATGTTGCAATAGACTGACCAGCAAGACTGCCAACTATTAATCCGCTTGCTCCGGTTTTTTCTGTAAACCCTATTCCTACCTGTGTTACAGTACTAGAAACCGAACTGAAGACTCTTGAAAGGGAAAGTCTTTTAAAAAGTTTTGTTCTTGAATTCCAGCTATTCAGTGCAAGAAATAATCCGTTTACAAAAATAAAAGGAGGTACAAGCCAGAGATAATTTCCTATCTGCTGAGAGTTCAGAATATTAACTATCGGCTCTTTAAAACACCATATGACTGGAAAGGTTAAGCCTGTTACGAGCAGTACTGCTAGAAAGCTCAGCCCTAACAGGTTTACAGCTTCTTCACTCGACTCAGGTAGCATTATGGAATATTCGTATCTCATGCAGGCAATGACACTGATAATGCTGGTAATAGAAAGGTATATAGCCCAAACTCCAAAATCATCAGGCCCATAGAGACGAGTCAGTACAGGAGCAGCTAGAATTGTAAGGATTTGAGCAAAAGTTGTCCCGCCTGCAAGTGTTAGCACATCAAAAACAAAGCTTTCCTTTTTGCTGTTATCAGACCGTTTCTCTACTGCATCTGCTGTTATTTCATCCATTTCCGGTACCTGAAAATAAATTTCTTTTAGTGCTGAACTCCGTTTAGTCCTTCATTTTCAAGATGTTTTTTACACTTTTGAAAATGAAATTATAGGGTATTATATACTCAAGATGATGTTGAATATTAGGACTTTTTCCCCTCTAAGTCCCTCTATAAATAAACACCATGAAATAAGTCTGTCGGCTTTCTTAATCTATATAAACATTAACAACTAGTACTGCGATTCCGAAGTAGGTTCATAAAACTTAACTTTTGAATAGATCCGAAGATCACTGATCTTTCTAGGGAAATAAAGAATTGATTTTGGAATCGAAGCACTAGAACTATATGATTTCTCATGAATCTATTTTTCTCTTCAGTTCCCTTAAAATTACTTTACATGTTTTCTTTTATGAGTTCTGGTGAGATTCCGTTTATGATGAAATTTTTTAACGCAACTTCAATCTGGTTTTTTTAAGAATTTCAGTTCCAAAATTGATAATAATCAATTATCCCCTTAAGGTACCTCAATAACTGAAAAAAGTTATTAATCGAACTTATTTTTCGGTGTTAATTTGATAAGTGTTAATTTGATAAGTGTTAATTTGATAAGTGTTAATTTGATAAGTGTTAATTTGATAAGTGTTAATTT
>NZ_LMVP01000322.1 GCF_002287235.1 Methanosarcina spelaei | reverse complement strand
GGAGACCCAGTCGGTCCACCCTGCACGATTGGCTTTGCCTTGTCACCAACACTTCTCTTTCTTACGTTTACTGCATCTCTGCCAGTTCCGAGCACGAATTCTTTCTGCACGTTGTTAATTGCATCCCAGATTTCGTCTTCAGTGTACTTTACAATCCTGTGAGTATCCGTACAGTAAATTCCGCACTCAAGGAGCATCTCAAATCCTGCATTGAAGAGTTTTTCCATCATTTCCTTGTCTGTCGGGACAAACTCTCCCTTGAAATCAAGCCCGTATTTCTGCTTGAGTTCCATTGCCTTCATCGGGATCCTCATTAGGTCCCAGTCGTCCTGGGTGCACTTTTCTCCTACTTTTGCCCTGTCATAAAAGTCATAGCAGTCAAATGATTTTCTAAATGTCATTTTCTTTTGCCTCCCAGGATTATTTCATTACTACAAGTGCAACTTTTGCAGCTTCGGCAGCGTTTTCTGCAGTTGCATCTGCTCCTATCTCGTCAATCCATTTATCAGATACAGGAGCTCCTCCGAACATGCACTTTACACTGTCCCTTAGGTCTTCTTCTCTGAGCCTGTCCATCAGGTCTTTCTGACCGAGCATAGAGGTGGTCATAAGGGCTGAGCCCACTAAGAGAACTTTTTCTCCTTTGTGCTTTGCAGCCTCTTCTACAACATCTTCATTCAGGACGTCAACTCCCATATCAAGGATCTGGAACCCGTTTGCTCCAAGCATGGTGGTAACAAGCCTGTGACCAATGTCGTGAATATCTCCTTCTGCAACAAAAGTAATTGCAAGTCCAGCTTCTTCTCCTGCTTTTTTGTTCTTTTCAAGTTCAGGGGTAAGAACTTCCATTGCATTGCTCATTGCTTTTCCAGACATCATGATCTGGGGCAGGAAAATCTCGGCGGCTTCGAACTTGTCACCGACAATTTTCATTCCAACGGAAAGGCCCTTCGTAATAATATCAAGCGCCGGAATTCC
>NZ_LMVP01000321.1 GCF_002287235.1 Methanosarcina spelaei | reverse complement strand
TGTTTCGATAATATAAATCATCAGTGGCTACTAGACAACATTCCAATGGATAAAACAATACTCAGACAGTTTCTTAAGGCCGGTTTCGTATACAGACGTCACCTATATCCAACGAAAGCAGGCACACCTCAAGGTGGTCTAATCTAGCCAATTCTGGCTAATATGACATTGGATGGTATCGAGGGATTACTAATGAACCGGTATCCTAAAAAGGATAAAAGATCCTTCAAGGTAAACCTCGTAAGATACGCTGACGATTTCATAATCACCGCTGCTTCCGAGGATATTGCCAAAGAAATAAAGGCTCTGATAACCGATTTCCTTATGGAGCGAGGTCTTGAACTCTCTGATGAAAAAACCATTATCACCAACATTAACAACGGATTTGATTTCCTTGGCTGGAACTTCCGGAAATATGCCGGTAAACTTCTAATCAAACCTTCCAAGCAATCCATAAAAAAGTTTACTAATAATATTAGCCAAGCCATACATCAAGGTAGAAATTGGTCTCAAGCTTCTTTAATCGATAAATTAAATCCAATTATAAGAGGCTGGACCAATTACCATAAATCGTCTGTTTCCTTCAAAACATTCCAAAAGCTTGATTCCATCATCTGGGAAATGTTGTGGAAATGGGCTAAAAGAAGACACCCTGGCAAGCCCAGACGCTGGATTGCTAATAAATACTGGATAAAAAGTCTTACCAGACGCTGGAACTTTCGCACTCAAGAAAATGATCTGTTGCGCATGTCCAATACAAAAATAAGACGTCACAAGCCTTTAAAATTAGATATGAATCCGTTTCTTAACCTAGAATATTTCCAACAACGCAAAAATCAACTTAAATCTACTAATTGATATGTAATAACAAAAAACTGCCGCCTGATACAGAAAGGGTTATAGAATGCTTGAGCCGGATGCGTTGAAAGGTGCATGTCCGGTTCTTAGAAGAGAGAGAACGAGTAATCGCTCTTTCTTATTCAACA
>NZ_LMVP01000320.1 GCF_002287235.1 Methanosarcina spelaei | reverse complement strand
GACAGTAGCTATGTTTACCTCAGGGATGACAGTGATGCTTTCGAGCAACTTCATTAAGTCTCCCCGCTCAGGGGTGGCGCTCCGGGCTGTATGGTTACGGAAAAGGATAGGGATGTCATTTTTGACCGCGTATTCTGCTACGGCCATGTTAGCGAGAATCATCAGCTCCTAGATGATGACATAGCCGATGGTATCCTCCCTGCGTCTCAATTGCTTTATAGACCCTTCTTCATTTGTCACCAGCCCCCGCCCCAAATCATAGAACGCCAGTGCTCCAAGATTGCGGCGCTGCGTTAAAAGGTCGTTCGCAAGCTGGCTTGCGAGCTTGATGAGAGCGTGCTGCGTGTGCTCCCTATCAGAGAGAATGCGGGGAACATCAGAAAAAGATAGCCGGGCTTCGCTGATCATAACAGTTCGCAAAAGCCGTGTTTCGAGGATTGACAAATTCATGCCGAGGACAATATCCACGGCAAGAACATACTTCGACTCTTCCGGCCACAGGGAAAGCTTCTCGTCTGCAAGCCGTCGGGGTAACATCGGGCTATTGCCATTTGCATAATATCTGGTCTCGATCCGAGACATTGCAAGCCGATCAAGCTCTGAATGCTTGGAAATTACCTTTGCGACATCCGTGATCATAACTACAACGTGCCAGCCGACGTTTTCCGTGATTTCCACCCAGATTGCATCATCCATATCTCGGGTTGTCACGTCATCTATCGTAATACCTCTTAACATATCTGGCATAGTACCACTTAGATAAAATTTGGTATACTTTCCTTATGTGTATATTAGTTAGTAAAAAATAGTAAGAGATGCCCATATTTATAAGTCGTTATTTTGGCTGCGCTGAAGTGACGAAAAAAGAAATATTGTTCCATCGTGGCAGATAATTCCAGATCTAAGAGCAAGATCCACTAAAATAAGGATTGAAATGTTACTATAATCTACAGTTCCATTAAAGGTTCTCTAAAAAACTGTGAAACTTCAAAACTTTCCTCAA
>NZ_LMVP01000319.1 GCF_002287235.1 Methanosarcina spelaei | reverse complement strand
ACGCCCAAGTTAACAGGTGGTTGGAAAGGGTAAATTCAACTGTCCACGGAACAACCTATCAAATCCCTCTTGAACGCTTTAAGGAGGAAAACCTGAACCCTCTGGGTCAGGTTCCTCCTTACAAAGTTGTCCATAAGGAGACCAGAAAGATCTCCAGAGACTGTTATATTTCATTCCTTGGAAATAAGTATTCTGTTCCGTACAGGTTTGCAGGAAGAACTGCAGAGCTTCAGATCTTCGAAGGAAAATTCGAGGTCTATGTTGATTATGAAAAGGTCTGTGAACATGAAATTCTTCCAGGTAACTGCAGAGTTGCCAGGAAAAAGGAACATTTCCAGGGTCTACTGAGTGAGATTCTTAAAGAAAATTCAAAATGCAAGAAAGACTTACAGATTCCGTTGAAGTTCTCAGGTCCTGAAGTTGAAAAAAGGTCTCTTGATATCTATGATACATTCAGTGAAGGTGATTTTAAATGAACAACTTCAGCTATGAGAGACTTCATAGTAACCTGCACTACCTCAAACTGAATACTATTGAAGAGCTTCTGAACAACTACCTTGAAATTGCTGCAAGAGACAGCAAGACAACAATGGAAGTCCTTGATTACCTGTTTGAACAGGAAAAGAAGCACAGAGAAGCTACAGCAATTGAAAGAAGGATGAAAAGTGCAGCATTTCCCGTGAAAAAGACGCTTGAAGAATTCGATTTTGAGTTTCAGTCATCTATTGATAAAAAAGTCATAGAAGACCTTGCAACGTTGAGATTTGTTCATAATGCAGAGAATGTTGTTTGCTTGGTCCCCCTGGAGTTGGAAAGTCTCATCTTGCAATTGCTCTTGGGATTGAAGTAGCAAAAGCAGGGATTTCTGTTTACTTTACTAATTCAGGAAACCTTATCGAGAGGTTGAAACTAGCAAATCGGGAAGGAATACTTGAGAAAAAGCTCAAAGGCTTGATGAAGTTTAAAGTGTTGATAATTGATGAAATTGGATATCTCCCGTTTGATGAGGAAGGAG
>NZ_LMVP01000318.1 GCF_002287235.1 Methanosarcina spelaei | reverse complement strand
ACTTTAAACGTATTGTTGCACGCCGCAACATCTTCTACAAACTCTCTCGAATCTGCAAGTAATGATTTACAAAGAAAGAATCCTGACTTACGAATACCTTCAGCGGATACTATTTTCAATTACATCAAGGAAAATAAAATTGAAGACATTCTTTCCTCTTTTAGAAAAATGAATCTTAATATTTTCAAGATAATGAAACTTGAAAACAATATTCATGATATAGCTATTGATTTTCATGACATTTCGTATTATGGAGACAAAAATACTCCTGGTATTAGGGGAATAAAACTAAAGAATGGTAGTTCATGGGGCAAATCATTCTGTACTCTTGATATAATTGGAACTTCTCACTTAACACTTGACGTAATAGACATTAATAGTTTGAACAAGAATTATTCTCTTTTCATCGAATCTTTATTCACAAGACTTAAAACAATAGGTGTAAAAACAGGAACATTATACCTTGATAAAGAATTTTTTAACACAGATGTGATTTCAAAATTGGATGAACTTAAAGTCAATTTTGTTATAGCAGCTAAGTCAAATCCAGTTATCAATAGAGAACTTAAAAATCATCAAAAAGAGTGTGGAAATACTTAAACGATTTTTAAATATCGATTTCAGAAAGGAGGACCTTCCTTCAATGTTGTGGCAATATATAATGATAAAAAGAAAAAGTACCTCCTGTTTGCTACAAACAAAAAAGCAGAATCTATTGAAAAATTTGAAAAGATGATTCCTGAAGAATATAAAAAACGATGGAATATAGAAACTGGCTATAGAGTAAAAACGATTTCAAGATACGATCATGTACAAAATCTCCAGTAGCAAGAGTATTGTTCTTTATTATCCAATGCATAATGTACAATGTACTAAATATGCTAAAGTCAGTTCTAGAAATTACAGCTTATGAGCTAAAATCATTAATAAATGAAGATATAAACAAAGCTGTAAGATATGGACTAAAGTCGCTTAACTTAATTCCAGTTAGTGTGTTACTGGATTGTTTGAGATGGTTC
>NZ_LMVP01000317.1 GCF_002287235.1 Methanosarcina spelaei | reverse complement strand
AATTTGCATATCAGTACATATGTGATAGAGTTAGCGGTACATTTGGGATGCCATCTCTGGCTCAACTAATCAGAGAAAAAAGCTCAATAAGCAGAAATTGAGAGCTTTCCACTCAATTTGAAGAGGATACTTATTTAGCATGAAAGTACATGAGGATATCTTCCTCACGTGCTCTCTTCACCTTCTTTTTCCATTATCGCAAATATTTCACTAATTATTTTTATTCGTTCATCAACCGAGAATATCTCAGTCTCGACAATCTTCCTATTTTGAAAAAGAGGGGGTAAAGTACTTTCATTGATTTGTGCATGTTATTCGAAGAATTTCATATACGTTTTCTGGTACACTGCTTTATTTAGCATGAAAGTACATGAGGATATCTTCCTCACGTGCTCTCTTCACCTTCTTTTTCCATTATCGCAAATATTTCACTAATTATTTTTATTCGTTCATCAACTGAGAATATTTCTGTCTCAACAATCTTCCTCTTTTGAATTTCTCCTTTTTGATATCCAGTTCCATCTTCGTATATCTCATCGTTTACGATAAGATGCCATATTATCGTTGCAATTTTCCTTGCCAAGGCAATAATTGCCTTGGAATGCCCAATTGACTTCTTTTTCCTGTTAAAAAACTCTTTTAACTTACTGTTATTCTTTCTTGCCGCTGCTTGAGAAATCTGCGTAAGAATCCATCTTGCTCCCTTTGATCCTCTCTTTGTGATTCTTCCGTTGTGGTATTTATCTGCAGATTGATACACATTAGGAACCAGACCAAGCCAGGAAGCAAGCTTATCTCCAGAAGAAAAATCCTTGAAATTGCCTATTTCAGCAAGTAAAATTGCCGCACCAAGTTCTCCTATACCTGGAACTGACATTAAAATCTCCATTTCTCGCTTATGCTTTTTATAAGCATAATTGAAAATTTCTTTCTCTAAAGCTTCGATCTCATCATCAATACTCTTTATGAGTTTCAGACAGATCTGAAGTCTGAATGCAGCACTTTGAGAGATTTCTCGATCAAGAATTT
>NZ_LMVP01000316.1 GCF_002287235.1 Methanosarcina spelaei | reverse complement strand
TTTTTTAACGGTTTTCAAATCTACTTTTTCAAACACAATAGAAGGGAAATCTGCAATCCATTTTTCTGCTGCTTTTAATGCATCTTCTTCACAGAAAAAGTCCTCTCCTACCAGTTTTTTAAGCGACTTTTCTGCTTTTTCAAGTTCATTTTGAAGCTTCTTTCTGAGAGTTATCTCTTTCTTTTCTTTCATTTTATGAGAAAGCAACAAAACCCACTTTTGCTTGACTCCCCCATAATCAACAAAGGTTTGATAAAACGAGTATCTTTCATCGCTTTTCAGTGGCTTCAGGTTCAAATTTGCATTTAGCAGTTCCTTTGCCTCATTAATTGTTGCAGGAACACGACTGATCCAGAATGACTTTCCTATATTATTGATATTATTGTCAGTGTAAAAAGAACTATCAGCTACATAGTACACTTTGCTTTCAGGACTTAAAGCTGATTTGAGGGACTTGATTGCTTCCAGAATTGTGCTTTTGTCGGAAGCATTTCCTGAATGTGTGTTCATGAAAAGTGGTATTCCATGCTGATTTACAATCAAGCTCAGCACAAATTGTTTGAGATCCCATCTCCCGTTTTTTGGAATTCCAAAAGTAATATCAATAGACTCAGTTTCTTCGTCTTCATAATCACCATAAACGCTGACACTTGTAGTGTCAGCGTGTAAACAATGAACAGGAATAGGTAGACGGTTCATAATGTGAAGAACAATTTCCGTAAACAGTTTTGTTGGGCCATATTTTACTATTCTGTCAAGAGTTTCTCCGATAGCATATTGATTCAGATCTTCTCGTGTTACACCTTCTCCAAAAAGTCTTTCTATAGAAATATTCCTGAAAAAGTCAGGAAAAAGGTATAGACGTTGACCTATGAAACCAAGACCATTGAGTACCATGGCAAGGATGCAGACTGAGTGAGGAATCTTGTGATCCCTTTCCTTTGGGAGTTTCTCATCGATCAGTTTGTCAACTTCAAGTTCTCGGAAAACTCCAGCAATGAGACCAAGGTGACCTAAAAATCTTGTACGTTTTATT
>NZ_LMVP01000315.1 GCF_002287235.1 Methanosarcina spelaei | reverse complement strand
TTACCGGGGAAGTTTTCCATCCCCGCAGCAAGCTAGCGGGGTATTCGACTGAAATCAATAGGTATAGCACCTATATTCTTGACAAGGTCCAGTCTCTCAGGGATGTAATCAACTACAAATACCTGAGCTGCTCCTTTCAGCAGTGCTGAATAAGCTGTAAGCAAACCAACAGGTCCGGCACCGAAAACTGCGACTGAAGTTCCGGGCTGTACCATAGCCAGCTTGGTAGCATAGTAGCCAGTTGGAAAGATATCAGCCAGCAGGACAAAATCATCTTCCCATTTATCTCCCGCCGTTCCAGGTAATTTGGTACAGTTAAGATCTGCGAATGGTACTCTCAACATCTCAGCCTGTGCTCCTTTATATGGGCCCATTTTTGCATATCCAAATGCTCCCCCTGCAATCTCTGGATTAACAGTCAGGCAAGCGCTCGTAAAGCCTCTAACGCAGTTAAAGCAGTGCCCACAGGCAATGTTAAAGGTGACAACAACGCGGTCTCCTCTCTTAAAAGATGTAACAGCATCTCCAACTTCCTCTACAACTCCAAGAGGCTCGTGCCCAAGCACAGTATCGGGTTTCTGCAACTGTCCTTCCGTCATACATATGGAGGTCGCTTCCGCAGATTGCAGTCGAAGTGAGCTTAATAATAGCATCTCTGGGATTCTCTATCTTTGGATCATCTACCTCTTCTACGGCGACATCTTTTAGTCCTTTATATACAACAGCTCTCATAACTTCCCCCCACATTCCATAAAGGTCCTCTATCGGTTTTTGTATATCTTTTAAGAAATATGGTGACCTTTATTGCAATAGTTACTCCTTATTGCAGTAGCTACTCCTTATTGCAATGGCTACTTCGTAATCCAATTATTTATTTTCCGTTTTTTATAATGAACCTATCCCAAAACCTTGAATTTTGAATAATCACTCTAATTTTTAATATGAAAATTGTATGATATATTTGGGAATGATATTGGTGTCAAGGCCGGTGAATAATTCCTCATTTTAGCCGGATTAAAATTCCCCAATTTCCAATCC
>NZ_LMVP01000314.1 GCF_002287235.1 Methanosarcina spelaei | reverse complement strand
TTTATAAAGTTATACCATGCTTGGAATAAGTCAAATGCTTTCTGATGCATCCTTTTGGTTTTACTGAAATTCATTCCTTTTCTTATAAATCTTGCAAGAGATGTCCTTATCGTAAGGTTTATCCTTTCTACATAAGAAGTTCCAATATAACCATCCGAATCAGCTCCAAGCATTTCGAATATCTCTTCAGGATCTCCAAAGATGATATGTTGAACTGTTTCAACTATATAATTTTTTACCTTTTTTTTCAATACTTTGACATATTTTAAATCGTCAAGTGGAACTATTTTAGGTAGCGGTTTTCTTCCGATACCTTTGTACTGTGGCAACTCGATTTTAACATAAACGTTTATAAGTGCTTCTTCAAAGGCATCCCAATCATCTGAGGTAAATACAGGGATAGGAGAAGATGGGGAACGCATATTATCAACTTCTTTAAATAACTCTATAGCATCCTCTGTACTACGTTTTCCTTCATGATGAGAAAGGAGCAATCTTGTGTCACTTTTGATTGCTGTAAGTGAATATACGTCACCATACTCTTCAGAATCTTCTTCAGTAACATTTTTTTGCTTTTTTTATATATGACCAGATCTCATCAACCTCTACTCTCGTAAGATTAAGATTTTTGAGGAAATAAGTTGTAACTTCTTCTGCATGCCTTCCTGCAATCTCAAGCCATCTGCAAATTGTATCTTTACTATGTCCAGTAGCTCTTGCAACTCCACGGATACTTCCTTTTTCAGGAATCATAGCTATTGTCCTTAGAACTTCTTCATCAGAAGTGTTGAGTTCGAAAAATATTGTACCTCTAGTTTCACTAAAACATCTTTTACAAGTTTTACATTTAAGAAGCACATGGTTATTTTTACCATATCTTTCTTTAAGGACTATATTCCCTTGATTTTTAATTCCATAATCAGTGCAGTCTTTGTTCCAGCAAAAAAATTGTGAAAAATCGATTTCAGAAGTAATTAAGATGCCCCCAAATAATAATAGATTCAAGATTATATAAAACTAAGTCAATGATTTAGGGACACGACC
>NZ_LMVP01000313.1 GCF_002287235.1 Methanosarcina spelaei | reverse complement strand
GCATATTTAAATAATCCCATATACACATTAAATTAATTCATATATTTGTGGAGTTACTAAAAACAATGTGGTAAAAGCCAACTGCGTAACTCCTAATTCATATTATGTAATATCTGTAAAAAATTATATAACTAGACCTTCAGTTCCAAAATCAATTCCTTATTCTATGGAAAGCTCCGTGATCTTAGGATCTATTAAAAAAACCAAGTTTCATGAACCTGCATTGAAAAACCAGATTTTATGAACTGCATTGAAAAATTAAGTTTCATGAACCTTCATTGAAATCGCAGTATAAGTATTAAGGAAAAAATGACCTCTTAACATATACTTAACTCTAGATTTTTAGCGACAACTGTCTTGACAAAACAGGTCAGAATGCTTCAGTTTAGTGTCTGAACGTTTCTGGATTTAATGTCCGGATAATCTGAAATATGCAAATTGGGCTTTTTGCTAAGAAGAAAATGAGTTTCTGTATCTCCAATTTTTTTAAAACCAAGTTTGTTATAAAACTTTTGAGCCACAAAATTAACTTTTAATACTCTGAGAGTTGTTTCTATTTTTTCCTTTTGAGCATTGGCAATAATATCTGAAAAGACTAAAGTTCCTATTCCTTTACTCTGATATTCTGGCAAAATTTGGATTTCATCAATATTAATGGATTTTTCATTTCTACTGAAGGCCACAACGCCAACGTTTTTGCCTTCTACAACAATAATTTGGTATTTTATCTCTTTGGATTCTCTGCTGAAAAAATTTCTCTGTAAATCTTCATCCCAGTTACCCCATGTTTTTATTACGTAATCTTTCATGGTAGTCTTCTTCAAATTATAAATAAAATCATGGTCTTCTTGTGTTGCCATTTTTAAACTATACATTTACCCACCTTTAAAGTAAGGTTTATGACAATATCAAGCAATTATTTCAATTAACCATATCAGGAAAAAACGGTAATTCCAATTTTTCAGCAATATAAAATAATTTACTTAATTACAAAGTAATTGATAATCCATTTTTATCCGATTGATGTTTTAAAACACCTGAATGTTAGCATTTCC
>NZ_LMVP01000312.1 GCF_002287235.1 Methanosarcina spelaei | reverse complement strand
GGAAATGCTAACATTCAGGTGTTTTAAAACATCAATCGGATAAAAATGGATTATCAAAACATTCACATTCAAAACAAAATGTTAATCTGTTTTTTGTTAAAGTTTCACATGTTTTTATTTTGCATATGACTCGAGTAACAGGTTTGTTAACATCAATTCTACAACCTGGGCATTTATTTTTCTTCCTTAAGTAAGCCATGCAAATGCAACAATTTATTCCACAGGGAGCAGTGAATAGAGTTTCATTCAATAATATCATACTCCTTATATACTGCATATAGATCAAACTGTACAGAAAGACAATATAGATCAAACTGTACTAAAAGACAATATAGATCAAACTGTACTAAAAGACAAGCTTCAATCATCCTTGGCAGACATAACGAAAGGAGTAAAACGGAGTTAAACTTCAGTCATTTTTTATATGCTATCTGAAATGTTCTGATGTACCAAATATACTTGAGGCTCTGCCAAAATTGATAAAAATGCTCTAAAATCTAAAAAATCTGTCAAAATCACGTATTTTGGCATAAAATTACTTTTTAAGCCTCTAAAATAATACTTCAAAATGCCTTTGAATACGAGTTAAGTTCAAAAATTGATATAATATTACATTTACTTTCAAAATTAAAATTTATTGTAATTTATTTCCATAACTTGCATAAAAACATAAATATTTATTATGTTTTGAAAGCTCAAATAAAGTTTATTTCATAATTAATAAGCTATTTATTACTCCAATTCCAACTTTAGATAAAAACAAAGAATTAAATGGATTTTAAGTAATTATTATATAAATTTTTAAAGAAATAAGCTATGCTATTAAATATTAGCGGAAATAAAGGGATTATGTGAAAAATGGCAAAACCTCACTTCTAAAAATATCCACATTCAGAGGATACCGAAAATTCTTTAAGTTTTGAGTCATTTCTAAGTCAGTCACATTCATTATTTCCCCTTTACAAACAAATATTAGGGCTTCTCGAATCTCCGAACTCAAATACCTTCCCTCAACAATATTTATATGCGTAAAAGTTTACAGTACACCTGATTTTTCCGAATGTTTTATATTACTCATTAGATTATTTAATATATCATGACATGTAGAAACATGGCATTCATGCATTAAAAAATTACAACCTGAGAACGGTTTCATAAATAAAAAAGAAGGTTCTGTTAATGAAATACTGGCAGCCGAAATACGAAACAATGAATCCCGAAGAACTGAAGAAATTACAGCTAAAACGCCTTCAATACAGCGTAAAACTGGTCTATGACAATGTTCCTTTCTACAGGCAAAACTATAAAGCCGCCGGAGTCACTCCAGAAGACATCAAGACTCTCGAAGATGTCCGTAAATTGCCTTTTACGCGGAAAACCGATCTTCGGGACAACTATCCTTTCGGGCTTTTCGCTGCCAAAAAAGAAGAGATAGTACGTATCCACGCCTCGTCCGGAACCAGCGGAAAGCCCACGGTCGTCGGGTACACGGCAAAAGATATTGAGACCTGGTCAGACCTGATTGCCAGGGATCTTACAATGATTGGGCTTTCAAAAAGCGACACCATTCAGAACTCAATGAATTACGGGCTCTTTACCGGAGGAATAGGTTTTCATTACGGTGTCGAAAGAATGGGTGCAATGGTCGTGCCGGCTGCAACCGGAAATACTGCCCGGCAACTCGAGATGATGATCGACTTCGGCGTAACTGCAATCCACTGTACACCTTCTTATGCATTTTACCTTGCCGAAACGGCCGAAGAACTTGACCTTATAGACAAGCTCTCCTTAAAAGCCGCCGTCTTTGGCGGTGAGCCCTGGTCTGAAAACACTCGGAAGCAGCTTGAAAAGCGTCTCAACCTCAAAGCCTATGACTGTTATGGCCTGTCTGAGATGTTCGGGCCAGGAATCGGTTTCGAATGCCAGGAGCAGGACGGCCTGCACATCTGGAGCGACAACTTCCTTGTCGAAGTCCTTGATGAAAACGGAGAACAGGTCTCAGAAGGTGAAAAAGGTGAACTTGTTCTCACTTCCATCAACAAAGAAGGCTTCTGCAACGTCCGATACCGTACAGGTGACATGACAAAGCTTCTTGAATCAGAATGCGAATGCGGTCGGACAACCACAAGAATTTCCCGCCTCATGGGCAGGGCTGATGATATGATGATAGTAAGAGGAATCAATGTTTTCCCCTCACAGATCCAGGACGTCATTTCCCGCATCCCACAGGTTGGCGAACACTTCCAGCTCATCCTTGACCGGAACAAACACATGCTCGATGAACTCACAATCGAAGTCGAACTTGAAGATAATGCCTTTACAGGCGACCTTAAAGACCTTAAAGCCGTCCAGAACTACGTCCAGCACGAACTTAAAGCCGTCCTGAATATCCGCACAAACGTCGAGCTCCTTGAGAAAGGCAGCATCGAAAGAACCGCAGGAAAGGCAAAGAGAATCATCGACAGACGTCCGCAGCTCTAAACGGAAGTGCAGCCTCAATCAGTGATTTATCAGGGAAACCTATTCCCTGACCTTTTTAACTTTTTAATATCCTCTTTTAACTTTTTAATACCTCTCTTATTCAGTAGTCCTTTCTAGCTTAATCTGACTTTTATTTTCTTTCCGTAAGCAGGTCGATTTACTTTTCAGAGTTGTAAACGTATCTACGCTCAACGCAGGAGAGCAGCCTTTTCATAATATGCGAAAAAACTGGGATTCCTACTTTTATAGACAGAATTTTAAAACAGCCAAAACCTGAAAATTTCCGTTTTAATCTATCTAAATAATAAAAATTATTATGAAATATATTCTGGCTTTTCAAAAAAATAAAGATATGTGTTTGCAGGTAACACATATCAGCTAGAGCTTGAATTGTCCTTAATATCAAGTTCTTTTTACCTTAACTCTTTGGGTCGAACTTCATAGCCCGGTCGTACACGATCTCTGAGTAGGCTGGCCCGGTTTTTGTAGTGTTCTCCAGGTAGGCCCTCCAGCCAATGAAAAGAGGCTGATCCAGTTCTATTCCATAAGTTCCTATACCATAGGGAACCTCATAGCAGTATTGATCACTTTCGCTGCAGTTCCTGGCTAGCTTGTAGACATAAAGGTATTTCGCGTTGGGATTGTTGGGGAGATATTCCTCAGCAGACCCATTGAAATCTGCATCTGTAATTGCTCTAACACCGTTCCACGCATCTGCTCCGTATATTGCGAAGTTCGAGTACGATGCCTTTCCTGTGGCTACATGGTTGACCCCATAGACAATTATTAATTCATTGGGATCGTTGCCCAGAGTAATTGCCGGGTTTCGCAGGAAAGGATAGTACAGAGAGGTGTTAAAGAAAGGAGGTGTCGGCGAGGAGGCAGTCTGGTTTGCTGTCCATAGATAGCAGGCATCGTTGTTGGGCCCTACACCATTGATTCCTCTCTGAATAGCGTCACTTCCTACCGGAACTGCCTGACTGGTCGGAAGCTCTGTGGCACTCGACTTATTATATTTGTTGAGAATCGCAGTCCTTAGCTCTTCGAGATCATCCGTAAGCTCGAACTCTGTTTTTCCAGTTCCGCGAACTCTTAGCTCCGGATAATCATAAGGATCCAGCTCCGTAGTGTTGTTGGGAGTAATCCGGAAAACAGTTGCAGGTGTATTGTTGATGTAATCGTCGCCAGCCTGCGTGTCATTGAATAAGGCTGGGCGGATAAATGCAGCAAACGTATCGGAGTTATTCTCCAGGCCCATGTTTAATATTGTTGATGGAAGCACCTGGGTATTAATTATACTGTCCGAATACCCTGCTGATTCGGCAGCAGCCCGGATGCGTTGATCGATGCCTCTGTCGGCCGTAATAATTATTACCGTGGTTTGGTTGAAAGGATTTCCGGAAGACCTATCTGGAGTGCCTTTGGTTTTAATAACCAGGTTGTTCACCGTATCCGCTACGTTGGAAAAGAGCCATCTCTTCTCGTTCCCAAATGTCCTGTGCATTATGTAGTGATCGTAGCTGAAATACCTGCACTCCGGTGGTGTTCTTCCCACGAAAACAACAGCTTCATCGGGGCGAAGGTTCCAGAACGGAGTTGTATTACCGCTCATCCCGAGTGCACTTGTTAACCTGGAAACACGTTCATCTATTTCATGACCAGTTGCCGCCGGAACGAAATATGCCACATATTTTGTGGTTGGATTGTTTCCGTATGCAGAAGGTAATACTCCTTTCTCTACTAACCCGATTAAATCAAAGTAACCCAATTCACCTTCTTTTACGGTGAACCCATCCTGCTCTAAAGCCTGTCGAAAAGCCTCCGCATCGTATGTTTTCGCATCCTCTGCGAGAGCAATTTCTGTTAACGATATAAATAAAAAGCCAAGTATTATAACCAATATGTAATTTTTCATATATAACCCCCGAGTTAATTTATTATTTTGTATATTAGAGACCTTGTCAGAACATTGACTATATTTAGACAGTCAATCAGTTAACAGTTCGTATCATTCCTTACTCCCATCCTGTTTTGGTTTACTAAATTTGTAAAAATAATATCACAGAAATACCCAAAAAACCTAACAAAACTTCAAAGCACATTTTTCATTTTAGATTCAAGCAGCCGGTTGTAAATACTGCTTTCTAATATCCAGGGTACTCAACGCTCGACGAAGGAGAGCGGCCTTTCTCGCGAAGTCTGCAAAAAAGCTGAAATTTTCGAATATTATCAAACGGAACCCTAATAAAGTCAAAATCTGTGGAATTTTTATTCCAGTCGTTCTAAATAACAAAATTTATTTTACTTGCCTCCAATACCAAAAAAGAATTGGAGGAGTTTATGGATCCAGCCGCTCTCGCCCAGCTCGCCCAGCAGGCAACAAATATTCTCATTCCTGCTTTGTCTGCCCTGTCCATTGCAGGAAAACCCGCAATTGACAAAGGCAAAGAAGTCCTTGTGGATTTGATTTATGAAAAAGCATTTGAAAAACTCGGTTCTGAGAGTGGGAAAAGAGCACAGGCTTTGCTGGAGAAAATAAGCCCTAAAATGGGTGCCTCTCTCGAAAAAGCACTTACAAAAGTTCTCAGAAACTCCCAGGATCCAAAAGCAGAGGAAGAACTTCAGCAGGAAATCCTGAAATTACTGAACAAAGATCCAGACCTTGCCAAGGAAATAAAACTCATTGTGAATGTAAATATTGACATTGATGTTGTCAAACAGCTGATTTTCGGTGATAATAATCTTATTCTTACTCTGGAAGGCGTAAAAGGTGAGGAACTGATAAAAATTAAGGAATACATGGACTGGAAGAGACAGGAAGAAATTCAGCAGGAAGTCCTAAAAAGTTACAGCTCTTCTGTTCTGCCGGATTATTCCGAAAATCTCGTAAAATTTGTTACTGAAAATAGGGCAGAAGAGTTGTCTTCAGCTCTCAAGCACCTTCCGAAAAACAAAATCCTTCTTTTCAGCGGCATTGCAGGCGTTGGAAAAACGACTCTAGCACGTGTTCTTGTTAACTTCAGGCCGACAGGCGTTCCAGAACCATTCTGGCTTAACTTTTATCATAATAGAGATGCAAAGCTTGAAGATGTGCTTGAAGCACTTGCAGCTTATCTGAAAGCCCCCGAAATCCTGAGCTTCAAAGGCAAAAGACCGGCTGGAAATACCGATATAAATAGACTTACTGAAGAACTGAGAAAAAGAGAATCTTTATGGCTGGTTTTTGATGACCTGAGTTACATAATCAATGAGAAACAGAATTTCATAGATTCAGGTCTTGGCCTTTTATTTAGGTCTCTCAGGGATAATACTCATAATGCAACGGTTATTCTAACCAGTCGAGTTATGCCGTTACTTGATAACGGAGAATACCTTATCGATGAGCTTGAGGATGAAAATAAGCAACAAATAAGAGGTCTTAAACAAAACTTTGCTATAAGCTACCTGAAAGAAAATGGCTTTGAAAGCGTTGAATTAAAAATTCTGGAATCCCTTGTAACAAACATAGACGGACATCCATTCTCATTAAAACTTCTTGCCGGACTCGCGAGAAAACATACCGCAGAGAATATATTAAAAGATCTCAGTCTTTTTAGAAAGCACCAGAAAGACCGAATTAAAAGTGCAAGGTTCCTCTTTGACAAATTGGTCGGCGGAGAAAAAGAATTACTTGAGCGCATTGCGGTCTATCGTCAGCCTGAACCTCTGGAAGCAATCAAAATAATGTTTACAGACAGCACTCCCGTTGATTCTGTTGATGCTCTATTAGATAAATCCCTTCTCGAAACTGATCGTAATGGAAACTATTGGCTCCATCCTTTAGTCCAAGAATTTTCTTATGAAGACCTGAAAAACAAAAAAGAAGCTCATGTGCTTGCAGTAAAATATTACCTTTCCCTCCCACTACCGGAAAATCCAACCAAAAAAGAAGAACTTCAGTCGATAATCGAAGCCCATCATCACGCCTGCAAAGCAGAAGAATATGATCTAGCTGCAAAGATTATCCTTCACTCAAATCTACATGTTTATCTTGATATTTGGGGAAACTATACTACACTCATAACATTGTACAGACAATTATTGCCACCAGATCCTCTTAACGATGAAATTCTTTTAAGCAAAGAAATGAAGAGTTTTGTTTTTGGTGACCTTGGACTTACATATCAGCAGCTTGGATACCTGAGAAAAGCAATTGAATATTACGAGCAGGCAATAAGAATCTCCCAAGAAATTGGGGATAAATACAGAGAAGGTAATCAACTTGGAAACATGGGATTAGCATATATTGATCTAGGAGAAACAGGAAAAGCAATTGAATATTATGGACAGGCACTGGAAATCTTCAGGAATGCCGGGGACAGATATGGAGAAGGAAATAGTGTTGGAAATCTGGGGTTAGTATATAGCGATCTGGGCAAACCGAGAAAAGCAATTGAATATTATGAACAAGCGCTTAAAATTTTCAGAGAAATTGGAAACAGACGCGGAGAAGGAAAATGTCTTGTAAATATAGGATCAACATATTTTGATCTAGGTGAACTGAAAAAAGCAATTCAATATTGTAAACAAGCAATAAAAATCTCCCAGGAACTTGGAGACAGACGCGGAGAAGGAAATTGTCTTGTAAATCTAGGGAATGCATATCGTGATCTAGGCGAAACAGGAAAAGCAATTGAATATTATGAACAGGCATTGATAATTTCCCAAGAAATAGGAGATAGGCGAGGGGAGGGAAGACGGCTTGGAAATCTAGGATTAATATATAGTGATATTGGAGAGGCAAGAACAGCAATCAAGCTTTTAAGGGAATCCCTTGCTATTGGAAAGACTATTGAAGACTTAAAGATAATTAACTTTTGTAAACATCTATTGAAGGAACTTGAAGAATCTGATTAATAACTATTTCATTTTTTTCAATGAATTTTGTACTTTTAACTCAAAAGTAAACTCATATCAGTGAAAGTTTCTACATCAAGGCGAAAATAAAAATCAAAAATCCACAAAACCAAAAACTATTATATAGATAGTCACAAACCTTAACTGTTATTTTTACCTAATTTTAGTTTCTTAACAGTCATATTTTTGCTCAGCTTTAAAGGTGGAACTATGCCTCATATAATGGAATTGCTTGGAAAAACAAGAGTCGTCGTAAAAGATGGAAAGGTTATAGAAGTAGGAGAGCCTGAAGTCGAATGGTGCCCTCTCTTTGCCAAAATCCGTGGGATCAAGAAAATCACCCCTGAAGAAGTCAAGAAGAACATGGAATTCAGGATCAGCGACTTCGGAATGTTTACTGACAAACGCAGGCTGGAACTTGAGGACTTTGTGGGTTTCGGAGCATCGGAAGTCATGATGACAGGCCTGAGCAGGGGTTTGCTTGATACAACCGTAACTGCCTGTGAAGGTGCAGGAACTGTAATTTCCAATAACCCTACTCTCGTTCAGGGCATGGGCGGCAGGATGTCAGGCCTGGTCGAAACCGAACCAATCGATGCTATTATAAACGGTATCCAGGAACGTGGCGGAATTGTGCTTGACCCCTCAACTGCAAAAATGGACCCTATTGCAGGAGTTAAAAAGGCAGCAGAACTCGGGTACAAAAAGATTGCAGTAACAGCAGCTTTCGCTGCAACCGCAAAAGAGTTAAGAAAACTTGAAGCCGAGCTTGGGCTTGATTTGATAGTAATTGGCGTACATGTAACAGGTCTAAGCAGGGAAGAAGCAGAGAACCTTGTGGAAAATTCAGACATTGTGACCAGCTGTGCCTCAAAGCCTATCAGAGACATTGTAAAGCCTCTTGCCCAGGTAGGAACTGCAGTTCCGCTTTTTGCCCTTACCCAGAAAGGAAAAGAACTTGTGATCGAAAGGGCAAAGGATATTCAGAGCCCAATTTTGATCAATACCATGGCTCTGCCTGTGCTGCCTGATCACAAACAGCCAAAAGAACTGAAGTAAAACTGGAATTTATGTAAAAAGAATGAAGATAGCATCGAAGACGTTATTACTTTTTATATCATTTTTTAAAATTTTTTCTTTGGTTTTTTATTTTCGTTTTTTGCTTTCTCTTAAAAATGAAACTCAGGTCACCAAAAAAGTCCAGATTATCAGGCATCTGCTATCTGTGGTAACTCATCAGACATCTGCTATCTATGGTAACTCATCAGACATCTGCTATCTACGGTAACAGGATAGTAGAGGAGGAGGGTATGGTTGAACAAACTCATGTATCTACAAGTACGATATTCTTATCAGGAGCTGTTTGAGAGAAGCCTTTCATTAGGAAACCAGAAGTTCCAGGCAATGTGAGGTCCTAAAACGATATTATAGAGCTTATCCCAAAACTCAAAACTACTTCTCTGAATTCGGGATTCCAAATAATCAATCGATTATTTCTTTGAATTACGGATTTCAAATAATCAATCGATTTCCTGATTACGAAAATAATTTTGAGACCTTACTAATTTGAAGATAAAATTGGTTTTGGGATAAGCTCATAAGTAAAAATAATAAATTTGGATCTGAGTTGGTATAAGATGAATATAATATTAGGAGCAACAGGCCAGATAGGTTCGATGCTTGTAGAGAATCTTTTAAAGAAAGGTCAACCGGTAAGAGCTGTTATTCGGGATAGTTCTAAAGTACAGGAGTTAAAAAATAAGGGTGCTGAAGTTGTTATTGCAGACTATTTTGATGCAGAAACCTTAAAAAGAGCCTTTCAGAGAGGAAGTTCAGTTTTCCTGCTAACTCCTGAAAATACGGAATGTAAAAATTGCTTAAAAGAAATCCAGATGATTATAAACAATTATAGAGAGGCTGTTTTTTCATCCGGACTTACTAAAATTGTTGGTTTATCTTCTATGGGGGCACAGCACGAAGCAGGAACCGGGAATCTGATGGCGTCTTACATGCTGGAACACGCCTTTTCCGATCTTGAAATTGAACAGATTTTTGTTCGGCCTGCTTACTATTTCAGTAACTGGCTTGGATATTTAGAATTAGTTAAGGAGAACGGCATACTGCCAACTTTTTTTCCACCTGAAATGGAGTTGCCAATGATAGCTCCACCTGATGTTGCAAAATTCTTAGCTGAGGTAATGACCTGTAAAAACCCACAGGAAAGAATCTACGAAATAATGGGCCCCCATGATTACAGTTCTCTAGATATAGCAAAAATATTTAGAGAAGTATTAAACCGAAACGTAACTTTGCAGCAAATATTACCTGAAGAATGGGAGAGTACGTTAACACAGGCCGGATTTTCAAAAGGCGCAGCAGATAATTTTATTCTGATGACAAAAGCAGTTATTGAAGGAAAAATTAAAAATGATGCACTTAATCCCATTCGTTTTTCTACGGGTTTCAAAACTTATTTGAAAAAATTTGTATGACCTTTTTCATTGAAGGTTATTATTTTTATTTTCTGCCGAACAAAGCGTACTATCAGTAAACCAGAAGCACCTCTCACACCCCAGGCACGTATTTACAGGTTCTCCATTTATCACATGATTGGCAAAATCAGGGTCAGCTAACATACCCCGGCCAACAGCAGCAAAATCCACATAATCATTTTCAATTAAGAACCGCACCTGTTCTTCAGTGCGGATTTCATTGACTGCAATAACTGGAATTTTTACTTCTTTTTTGATCTTACAGCCGCTATAGGTTATAGGACTGCATATGAAACCATCGGGAACCGGGTTTGTTGGAGGCTGCATGCCAAATGAAATATGCAATAAATCAATACCTGCTTTCTCAAAGGTTTTGGCTGCTTCAATGCCGTCCTTGCTTTCGGGCAGATACTCTCCAATGCGTACGCTGACAATAAAATTTTTGTGGGTATTATTTCGAATCTCCGGCAGAATTTGCGTTAAAACTCTTGCCCTGTTTAGGGCGTCGCCTCCGTACTGGTCTGTTCGGCGGTTGTAAGAAGCATCAAGAAATTTGCATAAAGTATATCCGTGGGCAAAATGATACTCAACGCCGTCAAAACCCATTTCACAGGCACGAATGGCTGCCTGCTTCATATTTCTCTGCATCGAGTGAACGTCTTCGGCTGACAACTCGTTAATATCAAAATTACCGCAATGAAGCTGCATCATTACTATTGCACTATACTCATGGCAATTGCTTGAAATTTGCTTTAAAGCTGAGATATCACCTGCTGACCACATACCTGTTGAATCTACAGCCCCAAAAACGCTGGTCGCTTGCACGATAATAAGGCCGGCACCACCTTTTGCACGCTTTGTATAATGCTCAATGTGCTGCTTGCCATAGTAAGATCCATTGTCTCCGTGAAAAGAAAAAGTAACCATAGGAGGCATCACAATTCGATTTTTAATGTGATTTCCACGAATTACTAGTTCGTCTGTTATCTCAGTCATTTATTTTCCCGCTAATTTGTTTCTTCCAGGGTTAGTGAACTTTAATGAATCTCCTTGATTTCTTCCTATATGGTTCTTACCGCAAAAATTTGGAGGATAAGAACCAGGGTCACATTTTTGCAGATTTCCCGATTTATATATCTAATAAAACATCTAATAAAATATCTGACAAAAGGCGCTTAAAAAATTTAAGAACTTAATAATTTAAAGATTTAAGAACTCAAAAATTTAAGAATCCATAGTAAAGAATTGAGAAACCTTATTAACACTGTTTGGGTATCTACTGTAACTTGTTTGAACTAAAAACATATGTAATGAGCGAATAACTTGCAAAAGTTTGGAATCAATTATACTTTCATTCATACTTTCACTCTCAAGTTAGTTTGGCTCGGCAATTATTCTGATTATATTCAGCATCCCGGGTTCAAAAGGGTTTACCATAAAGCCCATAGCGCCTATCTTTAGAGATTCCGTTATCAGGATCTGCTGGCCAAGAGAGGAAAACATTGCCATTTTTGCTTCCTGGTCTATAATAAGAAACTTGCTCAGCAATTTATTCCAATTCATATTGTCTGGCACGTTATCCGGCAACATAATGTCCATTAACACGAGGTCTGGTTTTATCTCCAGATATTTTTCAATGACTTCCTCGTCATCCGTTACTTCAGCAACCACTTCGTGCCCGTGCTTAAAAAGCGTATCCCGGATTGCTATTCTCATAAATTCGGCGTTTTCTACAATCATAACCCGTGCCATTTATTTTTTCCTTCTTTTTATTTTTATTAAGATACCTTTACTATTCCATAGTTTTCATGTATGCTTTTTTAGTCGAGTACTTCTCAGGTTACCTGTAAATGAGAACTTACTCATAAATTTAAAGAACTAAACGACGTTAGACTTTATTAATTTTTTCATTTAAATTAGTGAAGAGTATGTTCACTCTTCCTACAACCGTGCCATTATTTCGAACTACAAGTTTCAGGAAAAAGTATTTTTACCAATAATCCTACTCAGAGTATTCACAATTGTGAACCAGTCTTAAAAATTTGATATTAATAACACTGACAAAAGAAAATAATCGGGAAGAGTAATCGGCTCAGAACCAGGGTTAGTATAAATTCATGGAAAATGAATGTTGTCCGGTGAAGAGTGATTGCTTATGCAGGCGGAGAACAAATGTAAACTCGGTGTATCGCTTCATCAACAGCCGCCATGCTCTAACTGCTATGATAATTCCGACGCTGCTTGAGGAGTTTGGAATAGAATTTTTATATATGGAGAGGATTATCCGCAATTTATACTGAGAATATCGAATCACTGCACATAGAAAAAAGCAGGCCTTACTATTATTGGCTTTATCCGGAGCCGGAAAATGAATATTTACACAGGCGTGGAAAAAGTAAGAAAAGAGTAACATAATCTTTCCTTCGGAAATTTCGACCACAACCTTTCCAAAGGAAAGATTGAAAGGGTAAGGAATGAGTAATTTACTGCAGATGAAGAATGAGTAATTTCTGCAGGTGAAGAATGAGTAATTTACTGCAGATGACTTCTGGTTATACAATGTTGATCTAAACTGTCACAAGTGTCAATATGCGGATAAAACATTTTTTAAAACATTTTTGAGGAATACTATGAATGACCCATTAAAAACAGTAAGAGAAACAAAACCACTCATACATCATATAACGAACTGGGTAACTATCTACGACTGCGCAAATATGACAAGAGCTTTTGGCGCGTTGCCTGTAATGGCACATGCCCCTGAGGAATGTGCTGAGATGACAGGGATTTCATCGGCTCTTGTACTTAATATCGGAACCCTGACCTCGGAAATCATTGATTCCATGCTTATCTCTGCTGCCGCTGCAAACAAAAAGAAAATTCCGGTCGTGCTTGATGCCGTCGGGGTCGGAGCTACGAAGTTCAGGGATGAAATGGCTGCAAAAATTCTTGAATCTGTCCGTATCGATATCATAAAAGGCAATTACTCGGAAATTGCAAAGCTTGCAGGCGAAAGCGCTGAGACAAAAGGGGTTGAGGCAACTTCAATTAATGCGGACCCTGCAAAGATTGCGAAGCAATTTGCAAAATTAAGCTCCTCAGTTATCGTGATGACAGGAAAAGAAGATATTATAAGTGACGGAGAGAAGGTTTTTATTGTTAAAAACGGGCATGAGCTTATGGGGTCGATTGTCGGAACAGGATGTATGGCTGCATCTGTAATAGGTTTGTTTGCTGCGGTTAACCCGGATTACTGCGAAGCGTCCAGAGAAGCTCTATGTTACTTTGGAGTTGCAGGAGAACTTGCAGCCAGGAAATCAAACGGGCCCGGAAGTTTCAAGGTTAACCTGTATGATGAAGTATTCAATTTATCGGATGAAAAAGTAAAAAGTATGATGAACTTTGAAGAGCAGTAAGTTTTGAAGAGAAACGGAAAACAATAAGTTCCGAGGATGAAGAGTAAAAGGTAAATTAATAAAAAGAACTATAAGTTCTGAAAAATGAGATTATAACGACTGTTTTTAAAAAACGTGGGTACGGATGGATTAAGTATCATGAACCAAAATGGCTTCAACCTGAAAAGTTCCCTTCTGAAGGAAATCGATTTCTACCTCGTGACAGATTCCGGACTTTCAAAGAATGGGACTTTATCCGATGTCAGGGAGGCAGTCGAGTCAGGCTGCAAGATTGTTCAGTACCGGGAAAAGGACAAAAGTACGAAAGAGATGGTCGAAGAGGCTTCAGAAATTAAAAGGATCTGCAGCACCAGGGCAATATTTCTGGTAAATGACAGGATCGATGTTGCTTTAGCGGTTGATGCGGATGGAGTCCATATAGGCCAGGACGATATGCCTATTGAAACAGCAAGAGAGCTCCTTGGTGAGGATAAGATAATAGGCCTTAGTGTAAATGACAGGGAGGAAGCAGTCCTTGCGGAAAAACTAGGGGCTGACTACATAGGTCTTGGTCCAATATTTGATACTGCCACGAAAAAAGATGCAGGGGATGGAATCGGTCCTCTTAAAATAAGAGAAGTTAAAGATGCAGTAAAGATTCCTGTAGTTGCTATTGGCGGGATAAATAAAGAAAACTGCGAAAGTGTGATTCAAAACGGAGCTGACAGCCTGGTTGCAATTTCTGCAGTTATATGCAGTGACGATGTAAAAAGAGAAACTGAGTACTTTATTGATATGGTTAGGAAAAACAAAAAAGCATAAGAAGGAATAAAAAGTATTCATTCTCTATTTTTCTCCACATCATGCCTGCGTTTTCTGAAGAAACTCCCATTTTAAAGCCTTTCAGAAAATCAGTAATGCATGTTAAAAATTACAGTATGTCTACAATATCAGAGTATGTCTACAATTACAGTCTGAACTTGGCAGATCTTATTAACTAATATAGTTTACTTCAAAAGTGTGTATCATTGAGATAAACTATTTTTATCATTGAAATAAGATCTTTTTATCATTGAAATAAGATCTTTTGGAAAAGAGTAATATTAAACTTGAGACCGGCTCCAAGTCTATTTTTTTACAAAATAATGAAGAGTTTCACCCGAGAAAAACTCTCCCTGGCAACTTTTATAAATAAAGATAAAACTGATAGAAATATTTGCGTACAATTAAATAGTATCCTGAACTGACAGTACTTATTTCCTAACACAATAACGACTAGTAAGTCGCTTTTAATTAAAAACAAGTTTTCAGAGGGAATGAGTTTGCCATCAACAGACATAAAACCTGAGGAATTTGACTTTCTTGTGAAAAAAGCTATGGAACTGGAAGCAATTGACGCAAAGATAATTCCCACTTACAATGTCTTTGTAGAAAAAAGAGTGGTTTTAAAATGCAGGGGCTGTATAGGATACGGGAAAAAACTGACATGTCCACCGCATGTTCCCACTGTTGACGAATTTAGGGAAATCCTTAAAGAATACAGTTATGCTATGCTTGTCAAGTTCAGGTCGCCTGCAGTTGCAGATGAAGAAATTGCAAAAGCCCCATACAAAACATGGCTTGACCCGGCAGAACCTGAGGAAACAAGGGAAAAAGCCGCTAAGTTCTGGGAAGAATATTTTGACTATAGCAAGAAAATGGCGTTTGCAATGCTGGAGCTTGAAAAAGCAGCTTTTAATGAAGGTTTTACCTTCGCTGTCGCATTTGTTAACGGTTCGTGCAGGCTATGTGAAAAATGTAATGTGGAAAAGGGAATCTGTATTCATTCAAATATGGCAAGAATTCCGGAACATGCTGTCGGGATCAATATGAAGAAAACGGCTGCGGAATCAGGTATGCCTCTGAAATTTCCTATTAAAGGGCAGCCTGAACCAATGTCTATCCTGTTGATTGACTGAAAGTATCAACTATAATCAAACTCTGCTCTTCAGACCATTAGAGACTTAATGTATCAGTTTCTGGCTAAAACAAACATTTTTTTGTCTGATAAAAAGAGAAAAGAAACAGCTATAAAATATGAGATAAAAAGTACTATGAAGTGCTGAGATATGAGAACACAGAGTTTCAGCGTTCCTCATCTCTCAGGATAACAACATTCCCACGCCCTCGCTTGAACTTCTCAATCAGTTCTCTTCTTTCCAGGTCTGCAAGCATGAGGCTAACCTTTCCTTCGGAATATTTCAGCTTGCTGCGTAAATCTTTCTGTGTGATCCTGCCTCCCTGGCCTCGAATTATATCCATGACCTCCTGGAGGTCTGCTGGAAGCGGGAGCTTCTTCCTGGAAACAGGAGTTTCAGTTTCAGAACTCTCTGCAGGTTTATTCTCAGCTTCTTCAGAGGGAACTCCCTGTTTCTCTTTTTGCGGCTCAGATTCGAGCAATTTTGTTTTGTTTTCCGAAGAGTCCGCTTTAATTCCTCCAAAGTCTTCCTGCACTTTCGCTTCCGGGATTCCATATGATAATTTTGTTACTGTCGACTTTACCTGTTCATTAACAGGTTCTTTTACAGGCTCCTGCAGAGATTCCGCTACCGATTCTTTTGCAGGCTCCTGCAGAGATTCCGTTATCGATTCTTTTGCAGGCCCTTTCGCAGGATCTGCTATTGGTTCTATTAAAGGCGAAGTTTCAAAGGGCTTTGTCCTAGATTCCTGTACCTGAGAATCCCATTTTAGCTCGGGTTCCAAGCTCTCGTGAGGAACTCCTACTCTTTCATCATGGACTTCTACCGAAATTTCGGGCACCTTAACTGGTTTGAAAAAATCTCTTGTAGTATGTACTTTTTCATCTGCTCCCATACCTGAGATTTTATGTGCACTTTTAAAAGGCTGATTTTTCTCTCTATTTTTATCCACTCTGGAGATTCGGTAGCCTGCTGCAAGCAGGATAAGAAGTAAAAAGACTGCTATCAACAGGTAATTTACATTTATATTGCCAATTATGTTTTGGTTAGCCAGATACATGCTGCTAGAATTACCTTTGCTTGCTGTCGGACTTGTGGATGTGTCTGTTAGCGAATCTGTTGTGTTAGAGGTGCTTTTTGCAGTTCCGTTCGGGTTTTCGGAAAGGCCGTTTAGTTCGGAATCACTCATGAGTTCTTCCGAATAAACCGGAAGGAGCAGGAGATCCACTAAATATTTTCCTTGATCTTTAACTGTAATATTCTCATTTGCAGAATATTTAATGCTGCTGTTCTCATAGTAATTGGCTGTAATGTTATAATCTCCGGGCATCAGATTAAAAGAGTACACACCATATTTTGCTACCATGGACTGTGAGGGAGTAGAATTTACCTCGACCACTGCATTATCTAGAGGCTCGAAGGTATCCCACCTGTATGCCGTCCCGTGAACTGTGGCCGTAATATCTGCTAAAGCAGGTCCTGCTAATAAAGCAAGTACGACGGCAGCGATACAAATAATATACAGCCTTAAATTCATCTTCGATAGACCCAGAGTTTTATATTGATTTTCTATTTTTCCAGGCATTTTTAATATTCTCCTGGAACGTTCACTGCTTCTCCAAAAAATCTCTCCTGCATTCTGTTTTCGGATAAGCACTGTTAGCGTGATATTACTTCATGCCCTTCCTTTGCCGATTACTATTATCGTTGTCATTCTTATCTGGTCCATACCCGGTATTATTGTCATTTCTGTCAGGCTCGTGCTTTTGGGGATTCATTCCTTCTTCAAAGAAAGGTTTAGCCCACTTATCTTCTTTCATTATCCTACCTGCCTCTTCAACACTGTAGGTACCGTCTCCCTGGAAAGCTACGTAACCCTCGCCATCCGCAGTGAGGGTAATATTTTCATTGTTTAACATTACTGTCTTGCGGGAACCTGAGATCTTCACATCAGCAGAGTTTAAATGGTAAAGGCGCACCGTATCATACATATCGGTATTCTCTTCAAATGTATAATCCCCGTTTATATCAATTTCGGAGTCCCTGGAAAGGCCCATTATTACCATTTCTCCGTCTTTCAGGTGCATATTCAGGGTGAAACTGCCCATAAGAATAGCTTTTCCTTCTCCTGTCGAAGTAAGCCGGGATGTATTGTTGAGTTCTTCGCTTCCCATTAGAGAATTAAGTTCCTCGAAAATATCTCTCAGGACATGATTAGCTTGCATCATACTCTTCTGAGACCGGATCAAATAATCTACTTTCATATTTTCGGATGAACTGTTACATTGACTCGAATTCGCAATTGAGCTGTTATTTTCCTCATCTGAAGTTGTATTCGCAAGGGTTCGATATTGCTTTGCTTCTTTTATAAGACGGTTATACTCTTCAAGCAGGGCTTCAAGTCTGCTAACATCTTCCCCTTCTGCTTTATAACGCTCAATCCCGGCTTTAAGCTTTAACGAAATCGTTTCTGCTTTTTCGATGTTTCTGTCAAGAAGGAATGTTGCATCTTTCAGAGTAATGGAATCAGGGCCTGAATTAAACCTGTCTGGAGGGAGCTCATTGGGGTGTGAGCCTGGTATTTCGGATTCCCCATGGTTCAGAAGCCCGATATAGGGGAAAAAAATAGTCCTAGTTAGATCTTCTGGAGCTTTACAATAAAAGCTCTGAGTCCCCTCATCAACGCAGCCTACGATCACGATAATGGCTGCGAGTATAAGGAGTAAGGACAGAAATTTGATTTTCATACTGGGCCACGTCCTATGGAATAGAACTCATTGCTGAACTGTATCTTAATCGAGTTCGTATATTAATAGTTGGTTATTTTAAAAATCTTTCTTAAGAACAATAGAATCATTCTAAAAATCTGACGCCTGTCATTAACTTCAGGACAGTTTTGGGATTTCTTGCTTCTCCGAGTTTTCCGGGATATCTTGCCAGAAATTCATAAATAAATCGGAGTTTCCAGACTCTCTTTTGCAGGCAGAAAAACAATTACTTTTTTCGCTGCCTCATAAACTTTTATCTCCCTTCCTTTTTGACTCCACTTTACATGCCTTACTCTAATCATTCCGGCTTCCAGAAGAGAGTCCAGATTGTATTTGAGAGTATTCAGACGCACTCCAAGCTCATCGGCAAGGTTTCCTGCCGACATCGACTTCTTATTAAGCAGTTTGAGAATTCTGATTGAAGTCTCACTTGAAAGAAGCCTGGCAATTTTTCTGGAATCTTCGGAAAGCTGCAAAATAAGCATTTTTTCCTCTGGGTTATCAGGCATTTTTATCCCTGCTACATTTTTCTCATATTTAAGTATTTTCAAAGACCGTTTAATTAACTCGTAGAGAGTAGAGTCAGGAACTATCGAATTGATATTGCAGGTCTTAATTACACACATGGTTTCCTCGTAATCTTCCTCGATGCTTTGTAAATGCTTGATCGTTTTTGATTACGGCACAAAATTACAGCATATCTCTGGGTCTATGGGTGGGATGTTACTGATCGATATGTTCCTGACAGAGGTGCTATATCTGGATTTAAAAATAAAAGAATACTTACTTTTCCAGGAGTATTAATAGATTAAATTTACAATTCATACTTTAAACAGGAATATTTTGGGATTTAACCCTTTATGACTCTTAAATGGTTAGTTTTAAAGGCTTATTTCCCTCTAAAAGCTTAAATTGAGATTTTTTTCACATTGGGCTACTTTTCAAATTTATAATTGTTCTTGCTTCGACATAATAATTTAATACTTTTATAAAGTTATATAAAGAATTAAATAAGGACACTTAGGAAACTTAATTCAGAATCAATCCAAGTCGAACTCTCCGAGACGACAGATAAATAATATTTATTTTATTTAATAATATGATCTCTAGAGCGTCCAATAAGTGTTAATTACGGAATTTATGCTTTTTTATATAATTTAAGGTTTAAAAATACTTATTTTTGAGGTGAGTTCTGTTAGTCATGTTACATCTGTAAGCAATTTTATATTCAATATAATATAATTTAAAATTGTCAATCGGCGGTGGGCAACCGCCAGATAGCCGGTATGACAATTGAATCAAAAAAGAATTACACAATTGAGCTGAGAAAAAGTAGAGTGAAACTATAAGACATCTAATAAGTTACTTGCAAAAACTTGCTTGTATAACTCACTTGTGTACTTGCCTGTGTACTTGCCTGTGTAACTTGTTTGTGTGACTTGTATGTGTAACTTGCTTATGTTTTATTTTGCTTATCAAGTGTGTAAGTCCTATTTAGACCTAAAAAATCGTCAGTAGTTCTATAAGTGTGAATTGTAGTACTAACTGGTGAAATATTGTCATGCAACAGATATGTTACGGAAGTAAATTAAAAAATAAACAACTCAAAACTACATCAAAAACAGTCTAAACTACATCAAATCAGATACAACAACATTAAACAGATAAAATAATGTCTATTAATATTGTCTATTAGAAAAAAATAAGGTAGTAGAGAAAGGTAGAAAAAATAAGGAGTGGACATATGGGAAAGAAAATCATTGATAAAATTAAGAAGACTGTATGCATTTTGATGCTGGTCTTTTTTGTATCGTCAGTAACTGTTGCATCAGTAAGTGCAGCTTCGCAAAAAACTCAGAAGCAATGGGGCAGTGAAAAGAAGCAATGGGAAAATGAACAGAATAATTGGGAAAAAGAGAAGAAAAGCTGGAATAGCGAGCAAAGAAACTGGAATAACGAAAAACAAAGATGGAACAGTAATAAACATGGTGACGATTACAAGAAGTGGGAAAGCAAATATAAAAAATGGCAAGATAACTATAAAAAATGGCAAAGCAGATACAATAAATGGCAAGGTAATCATAAGAAATGGTTAAACGAATATAATAATAGATTCCGTTGAAACAAACGGTAAAAAATTAATATGAAAATATTTAAGGTTGATTCGTAAAACCATGACTGACTCATAAAACCCTCTGTTGAATTTCAAAACGGAAAATTATTAATTAGTTGTGTTAAAGAACCTTTCTTGATTGGACTTACGCAGTTGGGAAGCAAAATAAGACATGAGCAATCTATCATAAGTACTATTGATTAAACAACTTGGAATTTCATACAACTTTTTCTCGGCTCAACTGCGCAGGTCCTTATAAGAAATCCTGATTACGAATGTATTCCTTTTGCTTAAAAATGAAGTATTTAAGGGTCTAAGTGTTTAAGGATCCTGATAAGTGTTAATCTCAACAAATTCAAAAACTTCTCTCAGGATATAAAGTTTAAAAAAATTTATTCTTTAAATTAATCCTTATAATTTTTCCAATTTCTGAAATAAACTTATGTTTAATCCGGTTGATTTCGGAACTCTGTCAACAGGCAGACAGTGGTGAGACAAAAAAGCAGGAAAACACGGTCATTAACAGAGGCAATCTATGGCAGTAAAAGTATTAAGGTTAATTTCCCGTTTTGTGATGGTGCTGATTATATTGAGTATTATCTCTTCGGAGGTTTTTGCTTCAGAAAACGAAAACCTGACAAACTTGACGGACCTGAGTTATGATCCGGGATCTTGTCCTTCTTATCCTGCAAGGAATATAGACAAAGAAAACTTCACTGGCATTCAGGCAGATATGCTTGACTCAATCAGTAAGAGAATTACTGAACTTCAAACTCTCTATAATGAGGTCAGTAAGGTTTCGAATGCATCTGATCTCCAGAAGGTTTTGTCTAGAAACAGACAGGCAAATGAGAGCATGGAAAATGATGGAAGACATATTGAACCTGACAAAATGCAAACGGAGATTGACGGAAAATATGGGTTTTGTCTTATCCTGCTTGAAAATATAACTGAGGAAAATTTTACTGACGTTAAGGCTGTTATCATGGATTCCCTCCAGAATATGACTGAGATAACCGAAACTGCTCAAACCAGGCTTATGGAAGGCTGTGAGGGCAGCAAAGCTGAAGAACTCAATGAGAAGATTACTGAAACTCGAGACCTGTATACCGAGGTGAATGAAGCCTCCACTGCAGCAGAGCTCAAGGAGATCCTATTAAACCATGAGCAGACAAAGGTACTCAATTCCGTTGAGGAGAAAATCGAGCTTCTTAAGTCCAGAGTAAACGAAAGCGAAAATGCGAGTGATCAACAGCCCAACGTCAGGATTACTGGACTTACAACCCTGATCGGAAATATCAAAAGAGCCAAGTCTTTTGACGAACTTAGGAAAATAATGCACTCAGCCAGGGCTACTGCAATGTAAAAACAAAAAAGTATGCCTACGATCCTGCACAGCAGAAGTTGCAGACCCATTAGTTGCCCTGGTCGGATTCAGGGTAATACAATTGAGAATTACATAAACAGCATTAATGAAATATAACGCACCCCACCATTGAAGAACTGTAACTCTCTGAAAAGTAAAAAACTTCCTGAACGTACCTCTCTAAAGCCAAACCTCCTGATTAAAGTTCAGCACCTTTGTCTTTTCTGAATTAGTTTGTTTGACCGCAACCGTTGACCCGCAACCATTGTGCCGGTTGATCACGCCGATAGGGCTAGGGGATAAGATTTTAAACTCAAACATTACCACGGTTTTCAGTCAAGCCTTTAAAAACTTGTGATCATGCCTTCATGACGTTTTAGATTTAACAGTGATTTTCGGTCAAGCCTTTTTTTAAAAGGGTTGCAGGCAAGCAGTTTTTTTAAAAGGGTTGCGGGCAAGTCTTTTTTAAAAGGGTTGCAGGCAAGCAGTTTTTTTTAAAAGGGTTGTGATCACAACGACTATTTTTTCCTGGAAAAGTGGCTAGCTTTAGTATTTCAACTTCAACTTCATTCCGCAGAAAGGACAGAAGTTGGGGGCAGTGGGAAGATTCAGGTTTCTGGAGCAGTATGGGCAGGTCATCCCGATTCCTTTCTCTTTCTTGTAACTTGCGCTTTGGTGGGCTCTTGACTCCTTGGTTTCTTCAACAGAAATTGAAAGTTCAAGCTCTTTTAGAGAACTCATACTACAGATCTCATCTGAGAGATTTGAAGTTTCAGTCGGAACTTCAGAATCATCACCCTTCAAACAATTCCTAAGAATAAGCTCCTTTCCAGGAGTTTCGGGTTTATCATTAGTAGTTGCAGGTGAGGAATTGAATTTATTAATTTTTTCAAGAGCTTTCAATGCAGCTCTTCGCACGCAGGCATCTGGACTTCCAGTAGCTCTAATAAGCCCTGAAACTGCCTCCTGGGTACCAATTTTCTCAAGTGAGCAGATTGCGATTTTTTGCATCGGACTATCAGGGTTCTCAATTATTTCCACGAATTTCGGAACAGCTTGCTGCGCTTTGAGATCTCCAAGCGCGGAAGCCGCAGCTTCTCTCACTGCTGCCTTAGTGTCATCAAGAGCTTTTAAAAGACCTGAGATGGCCTCAGTGGTGCCTGCTTTTCCAAGACCCAGAACTGCTGATTCCCTGACCGAACTATCAGGGTCGTTAAGAGCTTTAATCAGCCCTTCTATGGCTTCAGGGGTTCCGCTTTTTCCAAGAGCACAGGTAATCGCCTTTCTTACAGAGTTTTCATATATATCAAAAGCTTTAACCAGTCCTCGAGCTGCTTCAGGAGAACCTATATCTCCCAGGGCATCTGCAGCACGGCTTCTCAGATACCAGTCGGGGTCATCCAGAGCTCTCAAAAGCCCTGAAACTGCTTCAGGCGTTCCTATCTTCCAGAGGACTTCAATTGAAACTTTTCTCACATCCCTGCTCGAAGCTCCGAGTGCCTTTACAATCACAGGCACTGAAGTTGACACACTTACAATTTTGCAAAGCGTTTCGGATGCAGTTTCCTGTACAGATTGTCTTGGGTCCCTGAGGACTTCCATCAGCTCATCAAGCACATCCGATTTACCTCTTTTTCCCAGTGTTTCGGCGGCTTGCTGCCTTATTTTGTTATCCGAGTTTTCAATTGCCTTTACAAGATAGCTAGCGGCTTCATAAGTGTCAATTTTCCCAAGGGCTATTATTGAAATCCTTCTAAGCGAATCATCTGGATAAGCCAGGGCTTTTTCAAGGCCACAGATAGCATCTTTTGAACCTATCCTCATTAAGGATTTTACTGCTTCCTTCTGAACAAACCTATCCCTGTCCCCGAAACATTTCACAATGCCTGAGATAGCTTCAGGTGTACCTATTTTTTCAAGGGAAGCAATTGCAGTCTTTTTCACAGGACTATCAGGATCATTAAGCGCTTTTATAAGGCCGGGAACAGCTCCGGGTATATTGAACTTTCCCAGGGCTTCTGCGGCGGCAGCTCTCACCTTTGGGTTTGAGTCATTAAGTGCTTCAATCAGCGCAGGTAAAGCATAAGAATCTCCTAGCTTTCCAAGTTCTTCAGCAGCAATTGCCCGGTTTCCTGCAAAGACTGAGCGTTCTAATTTTTTAATAAGATTCTTTATATTATCATCCATTTTCCTTCTATCCCCCAGTAGTGTAAGCTTATCAGGACCCGTCATGAAATAAAATTTTTAGAGTATACAGCCCAATAGACTCAAAATTAATAGAATGTCTCTGAGTCTTTTAATTTTAAAATTGACATTTTCAATTCCTGGCTTTTTAGCCCGGTATGTATAGTTTTTACGTAACTGACCCCATCTGTTTAAGCGAGCCTGAAAAGTTGCAGATGTCCCTTATTTACATCATTAAACTAAGCTCTTAATATTCAACATTTTAAAATATGTTATATTTTAAGATATATGAACTTTTAGATTGTTATTCCAAATAATATGTAAGTTCACTTACCTTGCGGTTTGGTAGGTTACTCTCAGGTTAAGGGTATATTTTAAAATCTGTGTTTTGAAAGAAAATGTATGCTCGGATTTGAAAAAGGAAAGATAAAAAGAAAAAACAAGATGAAAAGAAAGACAGGTAAGAATGTCTACTGAGAAAAATCAATAAAGAGAGGCCGTAAGAGAAAGACAGTAGTAGTGAGCTGAGAGCAGGATAAACAGACCAGATGTTGGCACTACGATATTATCATCTATATTCTCGATTCTTTCTATAGGTGAACATACTATTATTCCTGCAAAGACTCCGACAAAGCCCATTTTTGCGCCGACGATTATGCAAAGTGCGAGCATTCCTGCAGTACCTTCTCGGGCTTTTGTCCTTTTATTATACTTAAGGTTCCTTATTATGCCCGTAGTCCTATCTCCATATGCCATGAAAAGTGCCGGAACTACACCAAGCCAGAAAGTCCTATCAATGTATCAGGTAAAAAGCATTATTAGTCCCAGTTTAGTGTAAAATTCACAGCATAGAGGTTTTCGGAATTCTGGAACCAGTACATTCTCCTGTTAAGTTTGTGAGGTGGGTGGGTTATAGAGTAAGACCGAAAGCAGTAGCTACTGGTACAACAGGCTCATGAGCGACAAAAGGGAGCAGCATTGCTGTCAATCAGCCAGCCAGGAAGTGAATTACTTTTCTTGAAAAATACACCGAAGAACTAATTGACCTGCCCTTTTGTAGAGAAATCTGATATACTTTTTTGAAAGAAACAGAATCACAAACAGATTCCATATTGTAATTACCATAAATGCGGGCAGGTCTGCCAGTATGGATTCCCAGGAAATATGAAGTACAGACTCCATAATATGTTCCATCTACCATAAATATAAGACTTTTTTGAATATATTGTCATTTCTGTTGAACAAAATCTTAAAAGCTGTCTATGATTGTAAAGCCTTGTTACGGAAGCCTTTTTAAAATAAAATCTCCCTATATTTATTTTTTAACTTTTTTCAAATAAAAATAGAAATGTCTATATATTTTCATAATCTTCCTACTGTCAATGGAGGACCTTTATGAGATTTAACAAGCAGATTATTACAATACTTATTCTATCTCTTTCATTGGCCCTTTTAGGGAGCGGATGTATCTCCGAGGGTGAAGGAGCAAAGGACAATGTCACACAGGAAATAACCGAAAGTGAGTTTTCGAATATCAGGGAAAATCCGGTAACACCATGGAATCCGGTACCTACAGCCCCTGTTATTGATTCCACAGCCTATATTGATCCCCAGGCTTCGGTCATAGGAAACGTAAGAATAGGTGCTAATGTTATGGTTTCCCCCATGGCATCTGTTAGGAGCGACGAAGGAATGCCTATTTTCGTAGGAAACAGGAGCAATATCCAGGATTGTGTTGTACTTCATGCCCTTGAGACACTTGATGAGGAGAGCAAGCCTGTAGAAAAGAACCTTGTTGAAGTTGATGGTAAAAAATATGCAGTCTATGTAGGAGAAAACGTTTCACTTGCCCACCAGTCCCAGGTTCATGGCCCGGCTTCTGTAGGCGACGATACTTTCATTGGTATGCAGGCTTTCGTTTTTAAGTCAAAGATAGGAAACAACTGCGTACTTGAGCCCACATCGGCAGCGATTGGCGTAACTGTTCCTGATGGAAGGTATATTCCAGCAGGTATGGTTGTTACTTCCCAGGATGAAGCGGATAAGTTGCCGGAAATTACTGATGATTATGCATACAAACATACTAATGAAGCTGTAGTGTATGTAAACGTCCACCTGGCCGAAGGATATAATAAAGCTTCATAATTAAGATTGAACTTGCACAATAGAGAATTGATTCAAAAAAAAAATTCAATTGATTAAAACCAAAAAACTTATTTAACTTTAAGTTTTGTCCGGGAACTAAGTATTTATCTTTTTCGGGCAAAAATTTTATTTTATTTTCAAATTTCGTCCATTATTTAATAAAATAGAAAGTTTTATCCACATATATACACCTTACTTTCAATAAATAAATATAATTATTAATTCATTATTTTGTTTTTTGATAAACCAATATTCCAAATAAATTTAATAAACAATTATTTATATCCACAATGCTAATTTTTTTAAGTTAACGGTGATAATTTATGAGAATCGCGTACAGATACTTTTCTTTATTCTTAGCGTTCGTACTTCTTACATTACCTGCAGGAGCAGAACCGGGCGTAGTATCTGACTACGGCAATTTTACGGAAGTATTGGGATGGAATGGAACCCAGAATGCCTCACAGAACTATTATTCCGATTCAAACTGGACTTATGTCTCCGAAAAAGTCGAAGGTTATGAAGAAGAAACTTATGCTGATAACGCTGTAGAAAACATTACTTTTCTCACTGATACTCCCGAGTCAGAATTGTTTCCTGTATGGACTGCGGATGGAAACGATATCCTGTATACGGTTCACAGGGATGGATCCAATAGTTTTGAATCGTATAAAATGAAAGCAAACGGAAGCGAAATCGAGCAAACAGGCATTGATGAAGGAAATCTTACAGGTTTTAGTGATATAAATCTTAACGGAACAGAACTGATTTTAACAAAATCAAACGGTTCCCAAACAGATCTTTATCTCGTGAGCCTGGAAAACGGAAACGTAACACCTGTTGCGGATGCTCCTGACAAATCCGAAGGTTGGGGCGTGTGGTGCCGTCTCGGGAAAAAAATCGTATACACTCAGAAGTCCGGAGACGAACCTTCTGAGCTCTGGATAGTTAATTGGGATGGAAGCGATAAGATCAGGCTCGGTACCTCAGAAAACGTAGGAATTGGAAAAGACTGGTGTCCTCTTGGCCTGAAGATAATATACAGTGCTAATAATTCAAAAAATAAACCAGACCTCTGGACAATAGAATGGTATGGTACAAACCAGACTCAACTTACCGATACCCCATACGGGGAATGGAACCCCTCATATAGCCCTGATGGGAAAAGAATTGTGTACGTATCTGATGAAAGAGGAAGGCCTGAAGTCTGGCTTCGGGATACCAAAGGAAATAATAAGACCAGGCTTACAAACGATATCGGAATCATTGATTCGAGTCCGAAATGGAGTCCTGATGGGTCAAAAATAGTTTTTGTAGCACATAATCCACAGAATGTTTCGGACAATTCTACAGTGAATAATTCGGATATCGCTTTACTCAATATTTCTAACTTAATAATTGACAATAATTCTGAAATTACAGCTAACACCACATTAGAAGATAACTCTTCAATAGTAAACAATTCAGAAACAATAGGTGGTTCGGTAGTAAATAACTCCATGACAAATAATTCGGTAGTAAATAACTCCATGACAAATAATTCGGTAGTAAATGGCTCTATTACAGTTAATAATTCTATGATAAACGGTCCATATTCTACTCCATATTCTACTTTTGAGACTGGCTCGACTAATTCCACAAGCGGTGGCTCAGACATTGCTGCTATACAGCTTGAACCAGTACCTTTGACGCCTTCTCTTTCAACAATTACCAGTGAGTGGAGTTGATTTGTTCGTGAAGCTTTGAAGGAGAATCTGTCAATGCTTCCGGCTATCAATACTGTATAATGAAAATGAAGGAATAAAACTCGTTGTGCAGGCAACATTAAAGAATCGAAATAACTGATTCCGTAACTTTCAAATTTTCATCTTTATTTATTTTTTCTTTTTCTTCAGTTTTCATCCATTTTTACTCTTTTTTGTTCGGTTATTCGTTTTTAGTCAATTGATTTAGAATATGTTCTCTGAGTTGAACTTCCACAGATTATTTATCTTAAAACACACATGTATTATTAATTTAATATGTTAACGGTGAGAACTTATGGATTGTAATTTAAAATGTGTGTGCTTAATATTAATTATTGGAATTTTCTCTATGCCTGTAGAAGCAGCTGAAGGGTATGGAGTAAATATTTCTGAAAACACTACTGTAAAAACTATAAAGTTTCTTACCAACAGTCCTGAACTGGAACTATTTCCGGTGTGGACTGCAGATGGTAACTATATTTTGTATATGGTTAAAAATAATGAATCTGGAGCCCTTAGTTCGTACAGGATGAAGGCAGATGGAAGCGAAGCAGTGAGAACAGGAATAGGGGAAGGAAATCTCACCAGTTTTAACGATCTGAACCCTAACGGGACAGAGCTGATCGTAACAAAATCGGACGGCTCTCAGTCCGATTTGTACAGAATAGATATGAACAGTGGAATCGCAACCCCTATAACAAATGACCCTCAAAAGTCCGAAGGCTGGGGGGCCTGGTGCCGTCTTGGACTAAAAATAATCCATACCCAAGAATTACCAGGCTCTTCTTCTCAACTCTGGATAGTTGATAGGGATGGAAGTAATAATACCAGGCTAGGAACCTCAGAAAATATTGGGACAGGAAAAGACTGGTATCCGCTTGGGCTGAGAGTAATATATAGCGCCAATAACTCAAAAGAGAAACCCGATCTATGGACAATAGAGTGGTATGGAACAAACCAGACCCAGCTTACTGATACACCTTATGGCGAGTGGAATCCTGCCTTCAGTCCTGACGGAAAACAGATTGTATATGTCTCGGATGAAGGAGGAAGCCCCGAACTCTGGCTAAGAGACATACAGGGAAATTACAGGGTCAAGCTTACGGAAAATCTCGGAATACTTGATGCTTACCCAAAATGGAGTCCTGATGGATCAAAAATAGTGTTTACAGGACACAGTTCGGGTAATAGCTCAGATATTGCCGTAATAGAACTCGCGTCTTCAGCTGATATTGTTCCGTCTCCAAAAATCACAAATGTTGAAATCGAACCCCTTAGTACAATTTTTGAAAAAGAGGTTGCAAATATTTCAGTAACCGTAAAAAATGAAGGTAAAAATTCAAGTGAAGGCTATATTTCAGTCTCCTTCCCAAATGGTGAGAGAATTGAAAGAGTGGAAGGCACAGGCGGCAACATCAAAACATATGCAGTAGGTGATCTGATACAGGGGAAAACCGGAGAAATCTCGGTACAATACCCATCGGTTGAACTGCTACAATACCAGTGGAATACGCAACAGGAAGAAACTCTTAATATTACGGTGAAGCCTAATAGCGGAGCAGAGAAAATTGTATTCCTTACACGGGCATCCCTCAAAAACGACATTGAAGGAACTTATGAAATGGATCCTCTAATTTCTGAAGATATTGATCAGCGGGGATTCAATGTCTACAATTACTCTATTAACGTATCGAAATCTTCCCTGAAAGTTATTATTGAACCTCAGACTGTTGAAACCAAAGCAAAATGGAAGATTACTGCCGGATCTGATACGGAATGGCACCCTAGCAATTATACAGTCAATAATCTTACTGCTGGAAACTACATAATCCAGTTTTCTGAAATCTCAGGCTGGAAGAAACCCGATGACGTGGCTGTTACAGTAAACGGGGATTCGGTTAATAAAGGGATTTATACAGAGAATCCATCAAGCGGTTCTTCCTCAGGCGGAGGACATAGTGGAGGAGGGGTAATTACAAGTCTTGAACCTTCCAGAAACATTGACGCCAAAGAAACAGCATCAAGATACATCAATAGTGGTTCTCATGTTAAATTTGATTTTCCTATAAATGCAACCTGTATAATCAGTCTTGAATTCGATCCGAAGAAAACTTTTAAAAGAACAGCTGCAACTGTCGAAATGCTTAAAGAGAAATCTGCCCAGGTTCCCCAACTTCCTCCAGGTAAAGTATACAAAAACGTAAATATTCAGGTTGGAAATGCAGGAACTCTCCTGTCAGAAAACATTGAGAATGCAAGTATAGGATTCAAAGTAGAAAAACCCTGGATGAGCGAAAACATTGACAAAAAATCTGAAATATGCCTGTGGCGATATAACCAGACCTCCTGGAACAAACTTGAAGTTAAGAAAATAAGTGAAGATGACCAATACTCCTATTTTGAGGCCAAAACTCCGGGCTTTTCATCGTTTGTGATAACCGCTTACACCAGAGAAGAAAATACGTCTGAAGAGATGAAAATTGAGCAAAAAGATCCTGAGGATACGAGTAGCCTTAAAGAAACCTATAGGAATAGCTCAACAAACGAAAACAAGGATAATAAGCCTTTGAGCGTTGGAGCAGATAACGGAAAAGGCGAAAATGGAAAAAAACAGGAATCTGGTGGCAAAATTAAGAGTGTTATAGTAATCTCCTTACCACTTCTAGCGCTACTAATTTATTTGGGGGCAAAAAAGCGAGTTTAACACTTCTTCGCCTGACCTTTAGCTAGAGTTATGCTTTGTCACTCGAATACAGCCTCGTCCGAGTCCCGTCTCGGGAGGACGGACGTAGCCCTTTTTACTTCGCTCAAATGGTCTTTTTTTCTTCACTCAAGTGGTCTATTAATTATTTTTTCCGTTTAGATACGAATTCCGTTTTGGAGGAGGGGCGGAACCTTTTTTATCCGCTCAGCCGAGCTATTACTCTTTGCTTTCCGTTTTGATTATTCATCGAGTCCTTTTCTTCCGAAAATATAATTTGCAACCCTTATAGCGTCTCTTTCTCCTGTTTCTTTTTCCGGGGAATCGCTCAGTTTTACAACAGGAATACCGTCAATGCTGTGCAACTTTATGACCATATTAAGAGGAGGGCTTTCCCTGAAAAAATCGGAATTATTGGTAAGGCTTGTACCTATGCCGAAACTACAGTTGATTTTACCTTCACAGTACTTTTTGAGTTGGATTGCAGTGTCTGCATTAAGAGCATCACTGAAAACGATTAACTTTTTCATGGGATCTATACCCATTTTCTGGTAATGCTCTATCACAGCATCTACAAAATCGTAAGGGTCTCCGCTGTCGTGCCTGAACCCATCATAAATTTTTGATAACCTCAGGTCCATATCCTTAAAAAAGGCTTTTGAGCCGAAAGTATCCGTAAGGGCAATTCCCAGGTCCCCGTTGTAAACCTCTACCCAGTTTTCAAAAGCGAAACGGTTTGCATACCTTAATCCTACAAGCGCTGAGGTGCCCATAATCCATTCGTGCCCTACGGTTCCGATGGGTTTCAAGCCGTATTTTTTTGCAAAATACACATTACTTGTTCCTGTCAGGGTTTTTATCTCTATCAGGGTTTTCATTACATGGTCGTGGAGTTCGGAACTTCTTCGCCTGCGGGTTCCAAACTCCGAAAAAAAGCAGTCGTTTTCCTCAAGGGCTTTTCCAATCTCAAGAATCTTATTTTCATAAGCATCCAGTACTGATTTGGAAGTACAGCCCTTCTGGAAATTTCCGTTCCACTCTTTTTCAATAGTTGTGAAATAGAGTTCAGAAACCGCAGCCATAAGTACAATCTCCCAGAGAATTGTGCTGTGCCAGGGTCCTTTTATCCGAATGTCCAGATTTTTTTCTTCTGTAAGGCAGACTTTTACCTCACCTGGCTTGAAACGGAAGTTCCTGAGGTATTCAAGGTACATGGGTTTCATGTAAGGGCAGTTCTCTGAAAGCCAGTTGTATTCTTCTTCTGTTAATGCTAACTTCGAGATCTCGTCGCTTATTATCTTCTCCAATTTCTCTACAAACTCTGTCGAAAAGCGCTGGGTACCCCGGTTAGTAAACCTGTACTCGGCCTCAGCTTTAGGAAAAAGTTCAAGCACTGCAAGTTGCATTGTGAATTTGTAAAGGTCGTTGTCAAGTATGGATTTTATCACTGAAGGTCTTCCTGTATCGTTTTAAATGCTTCTAAAGCAAACACCTTTTTATTCAATCACACCTTTTACTCCAGATATATAGTCGTTTTATTTTTAAAATTTCTGACACCTGGGGTAAATCTTAGAGACATAATCAAGTTTGCTTTATTAATTATATCAAAAAACAAAATCATTAACTTTTAAAAATTTGTATATTTCAGCCTAAAAGTTTAGATTTTTGCATACTTATTTGAGAGGACAGTTATTTGAGAGGACACAAAATCAACTTATAAAACGCTAAAAAGTTATTTTAACCCAACCTAACCCTTCTCTGTAAGCTCGAATATGAATAAAATTAGAAAATTTATTTAATTCCTGACGGAAATAATGCCTGAATACCTTCAATTTTTTCAAAAAAATATTTAAACTATTTTGTTTTGTCTTAAAACTGTCATGATAAGGAAATCGATTGATTATTCGGAGTCTGAGATTCAGAGAGGTAATTGATTAATTATTTGGAATCTGAGATTCAGAGAGGTAATTGATTAATTATTTGGAATCTGAAATTCAGAGAGGTAATTGATTGATTATTTGGAATCCGGGACTTAGAGAAGTACTTTCGAGTTTTGGGATCAGCTTTACATATAAATAATAGATAAAATAAGGAAATAGTAGTCTTTACAGCATAAATCATAACTTTTCATATTATTGTATTTTACAGGAGTTTCCGTATTCCATCCTTGTTTTAGTATATTTTGCTTTTGAGTCTCTAAAGCATAATCTATCAATATGATCCCATACAACAACCCATAAAAATTTAGCATAAGAGAAAGGATAACTCACCCAAAAAACCAACTTTTTGAAAAGCGATAGATTTCCATAGTCCTCTACCCACATAGATTCGTTTAAAAATCCTCTCCAGACAACAGATTTTTGCATGTGTTTCCATCGCCTGAAAATATGACTTATTATGAATAAGAAGGTACAAGTGATTGCAAATAGTCTTTTAGTCATATTTTTACCCTCAATGACTTAATAAATTTAATAATAATTGGTTATGAGAAATGCATTAAAAGCAACACATTTCTTCCAGATCGTATATTGACTGAATACAAATGAATATCTTTTAAAGTTAAACTTTTTTTCTTCCCATTTTCTTTCGTACGTATCGTAAAACTCCATAAGAACAACCCAACAGAAGCATAATTTTAAAGGGTTTCTCACCTGCTTTGAGGAGTTCTTCGATTTTTTCGTGATCGAATTTTGGTTTCTGACCTCTCTTTTTTGGAGGGGATTGGAGACTCATTAAGATCTCACCTCTTTATACAATTTACTGTACTCTCAAGTTTACGAGGGCTGGTCATTTTATAGATTCAAATGTAACTGAGAAATTCTTTAGTTTCCATAGACTTGACAGAACCTCAAGAAAGTTGAAAAAATAACTTAGCAGCCTCATATTATCTTTCCCCACAATAAGCATATTGTAACAAAATATAAAAGCCTTTCATATCAATTATTAATTTAAACTATTAATAACTCTTGTATCTTTCAGGTAAATAGAAGTAAAAATAATTTTTCAAATTTAATAGCTATCTTTTGTTTAGAACTAAACGTTAATTTAACAAACTAAATAAAATTTAGCATAGCCAGATTTACTATTTTTTAGTTTCATTTGGGAATCTATATCGCAAATAAAACTGTTATATTAATAATAAACGATTTATATTAATGATACTAAACAATTAATGAGACATGACCAATAACCTGGCTGTGCTTACATCAAATATTGAATTACTTATAGGTTCCATAGCAAGTGATTCCATAGTCTTCAATGCCTTTTTGATAATGTCTCTGTTTGTAAGAATATATTTCAAAACTTAAGGAGTTAATAACTACAAATGTTCTAAAAGTGGTTATATATGCGGGTATTTACAACGATTTTACTGAAAATTTTAGGTTTTTTTGTTTTATTGCAGATTGCAATAAGAATTATAAAAAGATTTTATGCATTTTCACCACCAGCGTTTATGGGATTTCTTTTAGATAGCGATTTTAGAAAAAAACTGCAGCCTCCGGATAAATTGATAAAACGAAGCGGAATAAAAGAAGGAATGCGTATTCTGGAGGTTGGATGCGGAAGTGGAGCGTTTACAATCTTCGCTGCAAGGGTTAGTGGAATTAAAGGAGAAGTATACGCTCTTGATATTCAACCAAGAATGTTAATGCAATTAAAGAAGAAACTATCCAGACCAGAGAACAGAGATATCAAAAATATCAAGCTTGTAGAAGGAGATGCGCATAAACTACCCTTTAATGATAACTCATTCGATGTAGTATATACGGTAACAGTTCTTCAGGAACTCCCGGACCAAAATAGAGCTTTAAAAGAGATGAAAAGAGTTCTGAAGCCTGGTGGAATTCTTGCAGTATCAGAATTTTTACCTGATCCGGATTACCCTTTAAAATCTACTACTATTAGGTTAGGAGAAGAAGCAGGTTTTATTCAGGATAAAGTTGAAGGAAATCTCTGGAATTATACTGTAAGATTTAAGGCACAGAAATCTATGTGAAAAATGCCATCTATAGTGTAAAGATATAACGAATAAATTGAAAAAATGCTACCTATAGTGTAAAGATATAACGAATAAATTGAAAAAAATGTCAACGCCGATTTAATTTTCCCCACATTGGTCGGTTTAAAATTCCTCACCTTT
>NZ_LMVP01000311.1 GCF_002287235.1 Methanosarcina spelaei | reverse complement strand
TAAGCTGTTTTATTTGAGATTCAAGACTCTCAATGTAAGTTGCAATAACTTCAGGATTTGAAGTACACAGAGCAAGAATCTCTTCACGTTTCATCAAAGATAGAAATAACTCATTGTAAATCCAATTTTTCCTCGAAAAGAGGAAAAATTGTGTAGCCCTAAAAAGGCTACCTGAATAGTAACAAAAAGAAATTCGTTCTTTACTTGGTATTCTATGCAATCGCTTCATTACAGCCCTCCAAAATTTCCATATTCTATTTAGCATGAAAATGCTGCCATCAGCATGCATTTTCATATAGTTGTGCATGTTATTCAAGGAATATCATGTTTGTTTTCTAGCTAAGAAGCAAGAATAGATCGTAGGATATCAAGATATGTTGATATACTCAAATGTGTCAAATATTATAAGTATTTTGCTCAAATTATTCTGTAATTGTCAAAAGTATAAGAAAGATTATTGCATTGATGAACTTTATTAACAAGGGGAAATATTTTTAATTGATTCATTAAGTGAGAAATCAATCTATTTGCCTGCATTTCCAGAGCTACAATTGCAGTTATTTCCTTTTTCTTTAGAGTTATCGCCTCCAAAGATGAGCTCATAAACGTTTTTTCCATAAGCGTTTTCCCAGCAAAGTTGAGAACTCTCTGCAATAAGCATTGTTAACATAATTGCTTCGGATACCTCTTCTCTGCTTGTTTTCTGATCAATTGCTTGCCGAGAATACTTATTTACACAGAACTGGTGCATTGTAAAGACAGAAGGTGCAACAGCAACCAACTCCTCGATTTTAAGATCAAGCGCCTCCTTCGTAAAAATAATATGGCATATCTTTACAAAAATTTCAGCAACTTTTGGTAATACTTTATTCAAAAAGGACAGCTTAATTCCTCAAATTAATTTAAAAATCCTAAGTTATAAAAAACCATGAGGCATATATCAAAAAATGTTGATATATTGTAATTTACAATTTCAAAAATCCCGAAAATATTGAATATAAATAATAGCATGTTCAGTACTTCGCTAAAAAATCTCTTCCTCATGTATTCTCCCCATCGATTTACCT
>NZ_LMVP01000310.1 GCF_002287235.1 Methanosarcina spelaei | reverse complement strand
AAATTCTTGATCGAGAAATCTCTCAAAGTGCTGCATTCAGACTTCAGATCTGTCTGAAACTCATAAAGAGTATTGATGATGAGATCGAAGCTTTAGAGAAAGAAATTTTCAATTATGCTTATAAAAAGCATAAGCGAGAAATGGAGATTTTAATGTCAGTTCCAGGTATAGGAGAACTTGGTGCGGCAATTTTACTTGCTGAAATAGGCAATTTCAAGGATTTTTCTTCTGGAGATAAGCTTGCTTCCTGGCTTGGTCTGGTTCCTAATGTGTATCAATCTGCAGATAAATACCACAACGGAAGAATCACAAAGAGAGGATCAAAGGGAGCAAGATGGATTCTTACGCAGATTTCTCAAGCAGCGGCAAGAAAGAATAACAGTAAGTTAAAAGAGTTTTTTAACAGGAAAAAGAAGTCAATTGGGCATTCCAAGGCAATTATTGCCTTGGCAAGGAAAATTGCAACGATAATATGGCATCTTATCGTAAACGATGAGATGTACGAAGATGGAACTGGATATAAAAAAGGAGAAATTCAAAATAGGAAGATTGTTGAGACAGAAATATTCTCAGTTGATGAACGAATAAAAATAATTAGTGAAATATTTGCGATAATGGAAAAAGAAGGTGAAGAGAGCACGTGAGGAAGATATCCTCATGTACTTTCATGCTAAATAAGTTGCTTTATAATTAATATTTATAGTTTTATAATAATTCCTATCAGATTCTAAACATAATTCCTTTTAAGGCTTAACCTTTCTAATGACTCTTTGAAGGTACAGTGTTAAATAAACTTTAGAGATCTGGATTTTCCAGGTTTAAATTTGCTTTGAATAGTGAAATAAAGTTTATTAAACCACCGAAAGATGTTATTCTTTGAAGTGTTACAAAAAAGGCTTCTCAAAAATAGGTTTTTAAAGGTAGACAATATTACGTAGGCCAATAAAAAGCAGTTGAATCGACCAAAAACAGGATAGTTCTCTAAAAGCGAAGTTACTTTTAAAAAACCCTTTCTGAGGATCTCAAATTAGGGTTTTGACTTAAAAACTTATTCTTTTTTTCACTAACT
>NZ_LMVP01000309.1 GCF_002287235.1 Methanosarcina spelaei | reverse complement strand
GCAGCAGTTCAAAGAATGCTCTATTACCTAATCAGGATTATCAACCATTTTAAGAGTTGTTCCTGGATGACCTTCTTGACCTCCAGGGTTCTTTTCGCTCTTTTTACGGAGACTCTTGGGATTAGGTTTTCCTTTGACAAAAAAATCAGTAGAAGGAGGTTTACTGCTGTTTCTGCTATTTTGATTTAAGCGAGATTCTAAAACTTGCAATTTTTCACTAAGCTGTTTTATTTGAGATTCAAGACTCTCAATGTAAGTTGCAATAACTTCAGGGTTTGAAGTACACAGAGCAAGAATCTCTTCACGTTTCATCAAAGATAGAAATAACTCATTGTAAATCCAATTTTTCCTCGAAAAGAGGAAAAATTGTGTAGCCCTAAAAAGGCTACCTGAATAGTAACAAAATAAAAAACATTTTTGGATCCCTTCCTGATCATGTTACGTATGTTCCTGTTGATTTTGAGACTGAAAACCTTGGTGAAAGGCTTGCTGCGCAGGGATACGACAGATCACTGAAAACTCTTTTCCTTATGGAAGGACTCATTATGTATATTCCTCCCAAAGCTGTTGATGAGACATTATCCTTTGTTGTAAAAAATTCATGCGAGGAAAGTGCTATTCTTTTCGATTACTATCCCGAGTCCTTAGTTGACGGAAGCTGTGAGTTAGAAGCAGGAAAAAATATTCATAACTATCTGGTACAAATTGAAGAGCCGCTTAAATTTGGCATCAGGGAAGGAGAAGTCAAGACTTTCCTTGCAGAGAGGGGGTTTTCTCAAATTCACAATGTGACTGCTGAGGAGTACAAAAAAATGTACTTTCATGGAATAAATAAAAATAGAGAAGTATCCAGCCTTTTATTCTTTGTCCATGCAGTGACCGAGTGATTTAAGTTTCAAAGGCACAGAAAGTATCACCAATTAAACTGATGAAGCTCATTTCTGGGCTATTTATGAGATTGATTCTCTTGCTTTAAGGTTTGCTGTCGCCTATAATAAAAAGATGGAGAACGGTTGGGTCGTGTCCCTAAATCATTGACTTAGTTTTATATAATCTTGAATCTATTATTAT
>NZ_LMVP01000308.1 GCF_002287235.1 Methanosarcina spelaei | reverse complement strand
CGGCGCTCAAAGGAGCGCCGCTAACTATACCCTGAATAGTTACTAAAATTTATTAGTTCTCCCAGAAAAGCTCCCCAACCCAGTACTATTGGCCCAATTTCAAAGGTTGCCGTTTTCCAGGCTCTGCCAGGCACGAAAGGTGTGATAATCGGCATTATGATATTATCCACAAGCGACTTTATCAGAGCCGTGGATACGATACCCATAATGAAGGCAATTGCAAGTGGAATTACCTTGTATTCATAAAGGAAATCCTTAAACTCACTTAGAAGCCCCATGTTATCCTCCCACAAATAGTGAAGTGACATATAAAATCAAAGCTGCGCTGGCGCACCCCGCTGCAAGCAACGGGGTATGTTCGCGCCACCGCTCAAAATTCCGTTAAAGGAAATAATAACCCTAAACAATTTAGTGTGAGCAGAAGTTAGTAATCGAAAATGGAATTGAGAAATTTTATTTTCATCAACGGTTACCGGGGAAGTTTCCATCCCCGCAGCAAGCTAGCGGGGTATTCGACTGAAATAAAAATAGATATAATACTATCACTGGTTAATTTTTATATTCTTTGCATCCTTTATTAATAAATTGTCCAAAAATTAATTTTATATTGGAGTTAGGACTGAAAATAAGTTAGTCGGATTTGAAAATCAGTTAGTGATTGTCACAAAATAATTCGGGCATTTATTTATATGGGTTCCTTCTATTGAATATATATGAGTAACCAACTTGAGAAAATTCTCTCTGAAAAGTATGAATTGCTCAAACCGTTTCTCGATGAACAAAAGAAACGTCTATTTGCTGGTGCTGAGGCTATTAGCCTTGGTGAAGGTGGAATCAGCATAGTTTCTCGTGCAACAGGAATCTCTCGTGATACTATTTCTAAAGCTTGTAAAGAACTAGCAAGTGGAACGATTGGAGCAAGTGGAACATCTATTCCTGATGGTAAGATTCGAGCTCCTGGGGGAGGTCGCAAAAAGAGTGTTGATAAAGATCCCACACTTATATCTGATCTTGAAAGTCTTTAGGAGTTACGCAGTTGGCTTTTACCACATTGTTTTTAGCAACTCCACAAATA
>NZ_LMVP01000307.1 GCF_002287235.1 Methanosarcina spelaei | reverse complement strand
TCGTAGTATGTGGAGATTGCAGGTGAGGATTGAACTACGCCTGCAGGATAATCCCAGATCACTCCATCCAGGTCAGCATCCAGGCAGTAAAGACCTTTTCCTGCTCCACCCATTGCAGCACCTGTACCCATGTAGATCCTTCCTTTGTAGAAGGCAGGAGTAGAGGTGGAATAAGCGACTTTTATGCTGTGTTTATCAGAGTTATCAAAGGTTCCTTTTGCCGCGTCAAAGCCGAGGGCGAAACAGTATCCTCCACTGGAGGTGAAGTAGATCCTTTTCAAATCTTCGACATAGAGGACTGAGGACCTGATTTTCCCGCTTGTTACTCCGAACTCGCTGGAAACATCAACTTCGTCGATGTCAGCCCCAGTATCCTTATTTACGGAAACAAGATGTCCGTCATCATCCCCATAAACGAGGTTGTTCCCGATCAAGGCCGCTCCTGCCCAGTAGTAGGACCCCTCTGTGCTTACCTGGGTCGTTGAGGCACGGCTCCAGACTTCGTTGCCGCTTTCGTCATAGCAGTAGTATTTGTGTCCGCCCATTGCTTCCCCGAAGTAGATCTTGCCTTCGGAATAAAGAATGGGAGTATCAAGCTGCTTGCCGTCACCTACGGCCTTATTCCAGTTCAAGCTTCCTGTTTTCGCGTCAAAAGCAAAAATCTGGCCATCGGAGGTCGGCACAAAGATTATTCCATTTCCGACAGCTCCACTTCCAATCACGAAGTTAGTGCCTCCACTTATGCTGTTATCCCAGACAAGTTTTCCTGTAGCCTTATTAAAAGCATACATGTGTTTGTCACCAGCCACAGCATACACAATATCCCCAGCTACTAACGGAGCCGAGTCGATATTTCCTCCAAGGGTGTAATTCCAGGAAAGCGAAGAATTGGTCGGGTCAGTTATGGGTGCTCTGTCCGCAGTTACACCTGTGTTATACACATCTTTCTGGAACTGGGTCCAGTCTGAACCCAGTGCTGGCATGGTAGCCGTTACCAGGAACAATAACAAACAAAGAATAAATATTTTTGATGGATTTTTATTCATATTCTCATTTCTCCTATTTTTTCATAGGGTTCAG
>NZ_LMVP01000306.1 GCF_002287235.1 Methanosarcina spelaei | reverse complement strand
TAAGCTATTTTGATAAAAGTTTCACTTTAGAAAGTAGCGGAGCGTATTGATTTTAGATAAAATATTCAAAAAAAATATCTAATGAATAAACAAATTCTTTGGCAAAAATGCCAAAGAATTTGTTTTTCAAGATTATTGCAGCTTTTTGAGGTAGTTAGCAGAGAAAATTGTAGGTTTGAGGAAAGAACAATAAGAGAAATCACTAGATTATGGAATTGTGTCCTGTTAATCGTTGTCTTATATAAGCTGTTAAGTTCTATTATATAAATAGACTGTCATATTATGGTATAGAAATAAATACTGTAGACTAATCTGATTATGAACACAGGTTTACGGACCTAATATAATTTATTTAAATCTTTTCTTGTAACTATTCAGGGTATAGTTAGCGGCGCTCCTTTGAGCGCCGCGAGAATACCCTCTAAAACAGGTAAACCATTCTTTCTTATTGTGGAAATATATGCTCTAATTCTGCAGAAAGCTTCCGCTCCTCGTGCAGTTCTGAAAGTTCCTGATATTTTCTGCTGTAGCTTCATCATCCTGACATCTCTTTCTGCTTGATTATTCTCAAACGGAACTTTCAAGTCTGTCAGGAATCTCAGAATCTTGTCTTTATGTTCTATAAACCTATCAAGCAGATTCCTTGCTTTGGTTTTTGGATTCTTACCACGTTTTCCTCGTTTTTCAGGATTTAAAGAAGGTGGATTTTCTTCAATTCCTTTCGCGACTACAGCATTGAACCTTTTTTCTAATGCCTTAACTTGTTCAAAATCTAGATTTTTGACCTGCTCTTTACACTCATCAGCATACTTTTTCATTTCAGACAACAGCTCATTCATATCTTTAGCCCATTGCTGTTTATAATTCTCTTCAATTCCAGTAAGTTCTCTCTGGAGATGAACATTGCAAAGAGCATGATCACAATTATAACTGTTGTAAGGTTTCCATCCATCGTGAACTGCTACCCCTTTAAACTCTGGAAGAATTCCCATAGCATCAATAGCTTCGGATCCTCTTTTTGCATGAGTAAAATAACAGGTGTATTTGTCAGTAGAAGCTACATGAAGCCAATGTCTTTTTCCT
>NZ_LMVP01000305.1 GCF_002287235.1 Methanosarcina spelaei | reverse complement strand
TTTCTAGCTTCAATTTATATCTAAATCGGTTAAATTCCTTTTTTGCCTTTATACTCCATTCTTGATGCTTTTCTTCATTCATAATTACGTTAAGTTCTTCAGATAGAATTTTTTCCAGGAATTTAATCTCATTTTCACGATTGTAAAATATATTCAATAACCTGTATTTTAATAGTTCCTGTTCAATTGTTGTTTTCTTCGGAAAATCGCTAACTATAAGCTTGTTTAAGTGCATCAAACAGTATTGATGCACTAACTTATCCCCAAAAACTTCCTTTAAAATATCTGGGTATCTCTTATCAAAATCCGTAACAATAAACACAGGTTCTGATGTATCTAGATTTTTTCGTAGAAACGTTTTGATGGTTTCTGAACTTTTATCCTCAAAAAGTTCATCTGCTATTGTTCTTTGAGTTTTTGCATCCAGTAATGTTAAACGGTATTTCTGACAACGTCCCTCTTTTGGATGCTGTTCGTCATAGTGCACCATATGTACATTTTCTAAAATTGGAACATTTTCCTGTTCCATTTCTTTGTTGAATGTTCTAAAAATAGTGCTTCTTGATCTTGGAAATATGAAGCTCATTATATCAGAAATTCCATCATAAGAAACTTTATGGTATCTGAGCACCTGGAAAAAATTATTAAATGAATCAAAAAGTAAAGTTTTCAGACCTTCCCAAAAACTATGATCTTCTTCGTCTGTACTACCACAATTTTGGCATTTGTATCGACCAATGCTGATTTTTCCAAGACCTTTTTTGATGTATAGATTATAGCCGTTATGAACCATAGGAGCACTGCAAATAGGGCAGGCTGGAGGAATTTTTCTACGAAAAATTCCTCTTGTGGTATATTCGTAATCATTGCTATAACTATCAAAAAGGTATGAGAGAGCAGGGAGTTCCGATAAGTTATTAAGAGTAAGATTTATAATTACCATTGTTTTTGCCGTAACATCATTACATAATTAGAGAATTATAAATTTATGTAGTGATGTTACACTTACTTTCATCACTAGATTTTGGAACTGAGTCCCATTTCCCCATTATTTATTTCGACATTTTTAGTCTTATAAAATGTCGCGGTTC
>NZ_LMVP01000304.1 GCF_002287235.1 Methanosarcina spelaei | reverse complement strand
AACTCCACAAATATATGAATTAATTTAATGTGTATATGGGATTATTTAAATATGCTGTCACTGCCACTCTTCTAATTTTCATAGCACATTCAAACCAGGATACTCCACTTTTGATTCTTTGTAATTCCAGTCTGAGAAAAGCTCTTAATGAGAACATTATATGTGTTCTTTGTGATTCTTCCTTTCTTGCCTGGCATTTTTCGACACCACAGAATTGCTTTATTCCTCTATGGTATTCCTCAATTTTCCATGACTTCTTTGCCAAATCTTCACGTTTTGATTCGTTCATATCCTGCACATCTGTAACCCAGTGTTGCGTGTCTCCATCTTTTGAAACTATCCGAAACACCTTTACAAACCCATATGCTTTGAGGTGAACCACAAGTCCTTTTGGAGGAATATCTACTATTTCAAGTGGCAGATTTCCTTTGTTGTCAGGATTTACCAAGCGATTATTTTTTAACCTTGTAAGGAAATGCCATTCTTTTTTCCTAATGGCTTTAAGGTTTTTCACACTTGCATACCATGTATCAAATAAAACAAATTCGGGATTAAAACCACGTTCTTCAGCTTTATCAAGCATATCACGGAAATGGTCATTCTTAGTTTTGTCGTCTTCGTCGATGTTATAAATTCTAAAATCGATAGGTATAACGGTTGTACCGTCAGTCCAAACTAAGGAAACAAGACCTATCCCCTTTACAGTACGATGATGTTTTCCACTCCACATACGACGAACAAAAGCCATTTCTTCTGCGTATGGTTTATCTAATGTTGAATCGTCGACAATTAGAAAGCCTTCTTTAAGCTTGACATGACTTTTTACTTCCTCCCATAGTGCTTCTGTGTCTGAAGGTTGCCTTTGAAGGCAACGAGTAAAAGCGTCATGAGAAGGAGCATTAGCTACGTTTGGATAACATCTAGCAGCTTCAGTGCAACTAAAAACGTTAGAAGCTGCGATGAGGAAATTAATGTAGTCTGTGTCGTTACACTTGGGTGGGTTTATGTCCATAACTCCGTATGTTTTTAGAGGATCACTTATATATAATTATATTTTAAATGGCATTAAGTTTTCGACATTTCAAGTGCGTAAGTCCTA
>NZ_LMVP01000303.1 GCF_002287235.1 Methanosarcina spelaei | reverse complement strand
ATGACGTCGAGCTTGTAAGATATGCAACAAGAGTAGTGTATATTAGAGACGGTGAGATTGAAAAAATTGAAACACGTCAGAAAAATGAACATGAGGGATTAAAATGAAAAAGCTCTCTTTGGTAACATTAATACTGTTGTTCTCTTCTGCATTTATATGCCTTGGAGTCGGGACAGCACTCGGCGCAGCAAATGTTGATATAAATTCCTCGTCTATGCAGACAAATTTAACTAACCAAAGCTCTAGTATGTACTTGGGGGATGACACAGCACTTAGCGCATCAAATGGGAATATAAGTTCTTCATCTGTGCAGGAAAACGTAACTAATCAAAAATCGAATACGGTTAAAACCGGAACAACACTTAGTGCATCAAATGGAAATATAAATTCTGCAACTGTACAGGTAAGTGTAACTAATCAAAGCCCTGACGCTGCGCGACCTGGAGAACCTGTTGAACTTACTCTCAGTGTGCAGAATATAGGAAACGATGACCTCAAAGACATAAAGGTGGCACTTAATCCGGAATATCCTTTCAGTAAACTTTCCGGAGAAGACCTTGAAAAGAGCATCTCTTACCTAAATGCAAGACAGGATGATGACGATGCTGGAGTTTTGAAATTCAAACTCATGACTGATGCCAACGCGTCGGAAGGCACATATGATCTTGATATTGTCACCACCTATAAGAGTGGGTCCTCGTCAAATACGATTACAACTACGAAAACAATTCAGTTAGAGGTTCAGGGTAAAGAATATGCTCAGGTTGTGACCGTAAGCAAGGCTGATATTGATATCGCAAAGGAAGAACCTCTTGAATTTATTGTGACAAACACGGGAACTTCCCCGCTGAAAAACCTGGTTTTCTCCTGGAATGACCCGAAAGGCGTGGTTTTACCTGTATACTCCGACAACACAAAACATATCAAGTATCTGGGAGCAGATCAATCCGTAAAAGTCGACTATACCGTAATGGCAGATGTAAGCGCTACTCCAGGACTTTATACTTTGAACGTGAACCTCTCGTATGAAAATTCGGACTCCAATTCGAAAAATATTCAGACCACAGCAGGACTTTTTGTAGGAGGAACAACGGATTTCG
>NZ_LMVP01000302.1 GCF_002287235.1 Methanosarcina spelaei | reverse complement strand
ATAATTATATTTTAAATGGCATTAAGTTTTCGACATTTCAAGTGCGTAAGTCCTATACATATTAGTTGGGATATGTGCAGGAATTATTACAGGATGTTTATTTGCTATAAAATTATATGGCAGGGATATTCGGATTATTATTCCACTTGCAATAGCATTACTGATATTCGGACATTCGGTTGACAATATTTTAAAGCTTTTCTCAACTAAAAACTCCACAAACGTGGAAGCAACTTGAAATTGAAACAAAAGACGAAAGAAATACTCTCATCAGGGAAAAAGCCGGGTCCAAAAAAAATGAATATATGCTATATCTAAATACTGTTATCGTATTTATACTGGGTTTCATGGGTGCAGAATTCTGGATGCTTTGTCTTTTCGGTCCTTTAATCCTGGCCCAGGGAGTTTTATCCGTATTTTTATATAATTATTATGATAACCGATATTGATATCTTAAATTTATCATTCCAGTCCAGTGCAAATGCGAGGTTGTAACCTGCTACTTTAGGCTGAATAAAAAATGATATCTTCAGATACCCTGCAAAAACGAAATTAAAAATGCAACAGTTTTATAATTCCAAATTTCTTGATAGCTTTTCGGAAACTGGGAAAATATAGTATTAGGTTTGGTACTGCAAAGCTAATGAGCTTTTTGTCAGATTTAATCCACTACATCCATAGTTGAATTTTCCTGTTTTTATAATCTTTTTAAACCCTCGCTTTGTATTATTTTTACGGCCCTTCTTTTTTAGATATCTTACTTAAGGCTATCACAAATGTTAAGACGAATATTATAGCAAGGAATATTATGTTTACGGGGCTGGTTAAGTCTGAATAGTTATTGACAAAACCAGCAGTGAGAGCATAAGTATTCCCAAGATGTAGTCCATAATAAGCTCCTTCTATAATTAACGCTATAAATGAAACTAAAATGGCTATCAAAAAACTGCGTATTATAGTGTCAAATTTCATTCCTGATCAGCTTTATAACTGCACTATGAAATATAAATAAGTTTATTTCAGTCAAGTACTCTACGGATTTACTTAAGGAGAATCCATTGGTCATCGGTTCAGGCTTCACTTCCTTCTCCTGTTATTCTTTTTTGATCCA
>NZ_LMVP01000301.1 GCF_002287235.1 Methanosarcina spelaei | reverse complement strand
TTTCTAGCTTCAATTTATATCTAAATCGGTTAAATTCCTTTTTTGCCTTTATACTCCATTCTTGATGCTTTTCTTCATTCATAATTACGTTAAGTTCTTCAGATAGAATTTTTTCCAGGAATTTAATCTCATTTTCACGATTGTAAAATATATTCAATAACCTGTATTTTAATAGTTCCTGTTCAATTGTTGTTTTCTTCGGAAAATCGCTAACTATAAGCTTGTTTAAGTGCATCAAACAGTATTGATGCACTAACTTATCCCCAAAAACTTCCTTTAAAATATCTGGGTATCTCTTATCAAAATCCGTAACAATAAACACAGGTTCTGATGTATCTAGATTTTTTCGTAGAAACGTTTTGATGGTTTCTGAACTTTTATCCTCAAAAAGTTCATCTGCTATTGTTCTTTGAGTTTTTGCATCCAGTAATGTTAAACGGTATTTCTGACAACGTCCCTCTTTTGGATGCTGTTCGTCATAGTGCACCATATGTACATTTTCTAAAATTGGAACATTTTCCTGTTCCATTTCTTTGTTGAATGTTCTAAAAATAGTGCTTCTTGATCTTGGAAATATGAAGCTCATTATATCAGAAATTCCATCATAAGAAACTTTATGGTATCTGAGCACCTGGAAAAAATTATTGAATGAATCAAAAAGTAAAGTTTTCAGACCTTCCCAAAAACTATGATCTTCTTCGTCTGTACTACCACAATTTTGGCATTTGTATCGACCAATGCTGATTTTTCCAAGACCTTTTTTGATGTATAGATTATAGCCGTTATGAACCATAGGAGCACTGCAAATAGGGCAGGCTGGAGGAATTTTTCTACGAAAAATTCCTCTTGTGGTATATTCGTAATCATTGCTATAACTATCAAAAAGGTATGAGAGAGCAGGGAGTTCCGATAAGTTATTAAGAGTAAGATTTATAATTACCATTGTTTTTGCCGTAACATCATTACATAATTAGAGAATTATAAATTTATGTAGTGATGTTACACTTACTTTCATCACTAGATTTTGGAACTGAGTCTTAAAAACACAAATTATATACATTCGTTACGAAAACGCGATCAGGAAAAGTATTGGTTTTAAAAAAAATACTGCAGATATAGACTCTAATATCAATTCCGGTATCTTTTGATAAACAAGCATCAAAATCAGGGCTAAATATTAAACTTTACATGAAATTTTTGATTTAAAACATTTAAGCTGTAACTATTCTTCAATCTTCTATCTCTTTTTCAAGATCAAAACATAAATCTTAGAAATATAAATCGTAGTGAAATAGAAGACTTTTTCTTGCAGTAATTATTTTGTATTAATTATTATAAATATTATTTTTTCTTTTGGATTCTGGACTTTAAGGCGAGATACAATGAAATCAAAACCAATTCTACGGTAAGTTCTCATTTCACAGTCAACCATTAAATCTCGACTTTTTAGGTAGAGTTTACCCCTATGTAGAATGTGATGACTGTCTTCTCGAAAATTCTTAGGAAAATTTAGCGATAGAACTTGAGAAAAGGAACGAAAACGTCAATCACCAGTGAAGTTAGGAACAAGTATTACTTCTCAAGCTCTCCTGACTAATATCAGTAAATGCGAAGGAACCTATACGCCTGGTTATGACTTTTCAAATTGAATATCCTTTTCTTCTATACCTCAACTGGATGGAATATAAAATATTTTAATTAGTTAATGAAGTACCTGTAACAATAATCTTCGTAGACTAAAACTTTAGAAAGAATTAAAGTTAATAAGAGAACGGGCGAAATTAAAAAATGCCACAAAATACCTGACCTCATAAAAAGCTTATATCCTTAGTTCCCAAAATTTAAGCGCATATATGTAGTAATGAGAATCTGCGAGGTCAGAAGACCACGATTTTGAAATTCTGCTACAAATATTATGTGCTTAAACTTAAGCGCATACTCCGATATCAGGAGACACTTATGCGCCTAAAAATGCGGAACTTAGGTTATATGGGTTGCGTAAACAGCCCAAGCCGTAAAAGGAAATACCACCAAGTTTGAGTAGAATACTCAAGACTTTCTTTGATCGCAATTATTCAACATTATGGAGTTTCGAAAACAAAATCCTGGCAATTTTCTGTTTCTTTCAGTTTTTGCCTTGTTTTATCCTTTATTCTAACCTGTTCTCTTTAAGCATTTTGCACCAGATATTCATGTCTTCAAACCCGTTTCCAATCTTACAGTTGTTAATTAGCCGGCCTGTGTAAGCATAGCCAAGAGAAGCAAAAGCTGAGTTTATTCCTGAAGATGAAGCCCTGCAAAGAGTATAGGAGCTTCTGAAACCTCTATTTGAAAGTTCCTTTTCCAGGGCTTTGATGAGCTCTTTCATCAATCCTCTTCCCCTCTCGGAAGAAATTGTCAGGCAATCGGTTACTTCAGCACACTTGTTTATTGGATCCATTTCTGCCGAAGCAAGACTCAAGATTTTTCCTTGCTTTTCTGCAAGAAGATAAAGAACATTGGAGTCCATAGTTTTTAGAAGATAACTTTCCATGTGCAAAGGAGCAGGATAAAACTTAAACTCCTGCCTGTAAAGCATTGCCATTAATGAGGCATCAGCCTGAACTGCAGGTTTGATACTGTATTCTTTTGGAAACCCTATACCCTCTTTTCGTATTCCTATGCTCTCTTTTTTTCGGTGATCATCTTGTTTATTCGGTTTTCTTCGGGCAATTCCCACTTTTGTAAGACAGTTTTTAGTTATCTGGTCTTCTTTCTCTTTGTTAGAAGAAACTCCTCTGGAACTTTCAAGGTAACTTGATAAAATATGGCAGTCTTTTTTTCCTGCATAGTATCCGCTAATAATTCCTTCCTCTATATATCCACAGGTCTCAAGCTCTTTTATATTTTCTAGAGATGCATATACGATTATCTTTCCAACTTTTACTATTTCAGCGACGATTTGGAGAATTCCTGAAATATTTTCAAAATTTCCAGTAAAGTTTATAATTTTTATTCTACTGTTGTAGTAATCAATTATAAGCTCAGCTCTTGATCCGTCAATACTCAGATCTATTTTTTTCCAGTATCCTGTTAGTTCTTCTTTAACTTCAAGAGTAAAGGGGATTTTTTTTTCCGTGTTATTTCCTCCTTATGTTTTTAAAGCTTTTTTACTTGAGGAGATTTTACGGGCTTATTTCCTCTACTCTTTCTTTAGAAACGTTGTTTTCTTTCCAGACTTTCGGGTTCGAGAGCTATAATGTCATTTTCTTTGTCATATAGTTTTGCAATGCCAGTACCACTTTTAAGCCTTGGATGATTATCGCAGATCGAACACGTTTGTTGGCACTTCCAAGAATAAACTGCAGGTTCGGGGTACATACAAATCACACCTTCATAATTTCTAAGGATAGTCCCTGTATTCGAGCTTGAAATCAGGTAATTCGGACCTACAGGAATTTTACCTCCCCCTCCGGGAGCGTCAACAACAAAAGTCGGAACTGCAAGACCTGATGTGTGTCCTCTAAGCATCTCAATTATCTCTATTCCTCTTGCAACTGATGTTCTGAAATGCTCCAGCCCAAAGGAAAGGTCGCACTGATAGAGATAATAGGGCCTTGTTTTTATCTTCAGGAGTTCGTGGCAGAGTTTTTTAATTATCGTCGGGCAATCATTTACTCCCCTGAGGAGTACAGACTGGTTGCCAAGAGGAACTCCGGCTTTTGCTAGCATTCTCATTGCCTTTTTAGCTTCTGGGGTAATCTCTTATGGGTGATTAAAATGGGTATTGAGCCAGACTGAAGGATATTTTTCAAGAATTTCACATAATTCAGGAGTTATGCGCTGAGGGAGGGTTACAGGAACCCTTGAACCTAACCTTACTATTTCCACGTGAGGAGTGTCAAAGAGCTCCCCCAGGAGCCAGTCTAACTTTTCATCGGAAACGAGCAGGGCATCTCCTCCCGAAAGCAGGACATCCCTTATTTCAGAATGTTCTCTGATATACTCGATCCCTTCTCGGATTGCCTTTTCAGGGTAGTCGTACTCTCTGTTTCCAACTCTTCGCTTGCGGGTACAGTGCCTGCAATACATTCCACAGCGGTTTGAAATGAGGAAAAGCACCCTGTCAGGATATCTATGGGTTATACAGCTCTCTTCAGAAGGAGAATCCTTATCCTCGCATAGGGGATCTTCGAGTTCCCAGGAGGATTTTTTAAGTTCGGCTGAACTGGGTACAGCCTGAATTCGGATAGGACAGTTATGATCTTTCGAATCGATAAGAGAAGCATAATAAGGAGATATCGCCATGGGAAAAACTTCAAGAGCTTTTTTTATGTCTTCTTTCTTGGCCTCTGATAACTCAATCAGTTTTTCAAGTTCTTCTACAGTCTCAATTCTATGCCTGTACTGCCATTTCCAGTCTGAAAATTCTTCTTTTGATGCATTAAAATAGTTCATAATCTTAGATTTCACATTTAAACCTCAGTAAAAGCTGAAAGAAAAATTATAGGACAGACTTCCAGAGTACAATAAAATGAACTCTGTTTTAGAAAATTAAATCCTTTATTTTTCAGCTTATTTAAAGAAAATACGTTTTAAATCCATTAATATATTTATTAAACAAATCTATTAAATACTTTTTTGTCTAATAGAGTTTTAAAAATCCGTTTTTTTTGAAAAAAAACTTAAAAATACCTTTTTATTTGAGGTTATTTTTAATTTTATACTTGTTAATTGTTTTATTTTGTTTTAAAAATCAATTTTTTTTAGAATTTCTGTTTTTCCTTCGTTTAAAGAGGTTATATATGTATAAAGTGACAAAAAAGCAATTGATTCTTGATTTAGCAGTTTCAGGGAAGTAATAAAGTATTTAGAGAGAAATAAAGGCAAGAGTAAATTTTTAACTTATTGATAGACTTTTTTTAAGCTATAAAGACTAAAAAAGGCTTTTAAAACCCCATATACCTATTTTTTGCTTATTTATCCAAATATACCTCACATAACCCTTTAATTCTCCAAACCATCACATGTTTTCAAAATTTCTACAATACTCTTTTATTTGTTAAGATAGCTAACCCAGTTCCTCATATTACTTTTAATATGTTACTGTCTTTTTACGAAGAACCAGGTCAATGAAATTTATATTATTTAAAAAATCATTATATATTGATGGCAGATAATCTTCTAACCGACCTTCTGATCATTTTCGGGCTTTCCATCCCTGTAGTGTTTACTTTTTCCAGACTGAAGATAGCTCCACTAATTGGTTTTCTACTTGCAGGTATTCTTGCAGGACCTTTCGGTTTTGGACTGATTAGAGAGATAGAAAACATCGAACTTTTGGCTGAAATCGGAGTCGTACTCCTACTTTTTACCATAGGTATTGAATTTTCATTGCGTGACCTTTTGCAGCTTAGAAGAACCGTAATTTTTGGAGGCGGTTTACAGCTTTCTATAACTTCAGTTATCGCTGCTCTCATATTCCTATGGTTTGGCAATTCCAGAGAATCTTCGATCTTCCTTGGGCTTTTAGTAGCTTTAAGCAGCACTGCAATTGTCCTTAAACTCTTACAGGAAAAAGGAGAAATATATAGCCTTCACGGGCGAACTTCCTTAGGAATACTGATTTTTCAGGATATCGCTGCAGTAATAATTATACTCTTAATTCCAGTTCTTGCAGGTACCCCAGGGACCGAAAAATCATTTTTAGAGCTTATCCTGCAGGGCTTAGGGCTCATTGTGTTTACCTTTCTAAGCGCCAGATATATTGTTCCTTTTATCATGTATCAGGTTGCAAAGACACGGAATAATGAACTTTTTCTCCTTAGTGTTATAGCAATAGGACTTTCTGTCGCCTGGCTGACCTCGATGGTTGGCCTGTCTCTGGCACTGGGAGCTTTTCTTGCTGGCCTGATTATCTCGGAATCTGAGTATTCTGTTCAGGCTCTAGGGAATCTAATTCCATTCAGGGACATGTTCATGAGTATTTTTTTCATCTCAATAGGGATGCTGCTTGATCTCAATATATTAAGAGAACATCTTCTCTTGATCCTGGGTGCTACCCTGGCTGTGTTGCTCCTGAAGGTTCTGACAAATAGTCTGAGCACCTTTCTCATAGGTTTTCCTTTGAATACAATAATCCTGGTTGGATTTTCCCTTTCACAGGTTGGAGAATTTTCCTTTATTCTTGCAAAAGTAGGTTTTGCAGGTGGATTAATCTCCTCTCTTATGTACCAGGAATTTCTGGATGTGGCAGTGCTTTCTATGGTGCTTACACCTCTTTTTATGAGCATAGGGTATCGAACAACCACTTTTGCAGAGTTGTTACCTTTCCCTCCAATACTGAAACAGGGCTGGTACAGTAAATTTAAAGAAGGTGAATCTGAAGAAAAACCTGAAAACCATGTAATAATAGTAGGATTTGGGATAAACGGGAAGAATGTCGTGACTGCTGCAAAGGAAGCCTCAATTCCCTACATAGTAATTGACATGAATCCTGAAGTCATACGGATAGAAAAACAAAGAGAAGAGCATATTTTTTATGGTGATGCCGCTCAGAACGCTGTTTTGGAACATGCAGGCATCCAGACTGCAAAATCGGTTGTTGTGACCGCAGGTGACCCTCCAAGCGCCAAAAGAATAATTGAAGCTGCCAGAAGGTTGAACCCTCAGGTCCATATTATTGCCAGAACACATTTCCTGAGTGAGTTGGATAAATTTTATGACTTTGGGGCAGATGAGGTAATTTCAGATGAGTTTGAAAGCTCAATAGAGCTTTTCACAAGGGTACTTCACAGATACTTGGTTCCCAGCAGTGAAATCAATTCCTTGACCTCAACATTACGTGCAGACAATTATAAGATGCTTCGAAGTCCTGACATCCCCAGTAAAAAAATCTGCGATCTAGCTCTTGATTTTGCAAACGTAGAAATCCGAAGTGTCAGGGTAGGGAAATTTTCAAAATCAGCAGGAATGACTCTTGGAGAACTCAATATTCGGAAGAACTATGGAGTATCTGTGCTTGCAATCTCACGCAGTCATAAACTCATTCCCGGGCCGGAAGCTGAAACTGAAATTTTCTCAGATGATATTCTGCTTGTGATCAGCCCACCTGAAAACATCGATGAGATTAGAAGACTTTTCGAGGATAGTGGGGAATAAAGAATCAAGTTCCACCATAGTGAAATATAAGTTAGAAGCGGATTTATCGATGACATCTACTTATATTAAGAATAATTAGTTTATAATATTTGAATTTTAAAAATTTGAGGGTATTGAAGTACTTGAGCATTCACAAGTTGAAAATTCATAAGTTGAATATTCATAAGTTGAACATTCACAAGCGGCAAATTAAGGATTCAGTACTTATTTTAGACTATTTAAATAGTTTTATTCGCTCGCTTATATCAAGTGCTTATCTATCTGGTGGGACATTCTATGATGGGTGATATTAGAGAAACTTTTCGGGAAGTTATTCAGGCAATAATTCCTTTAACACTGACAATAGTGTTACTTATGCTTGTGTTTGTAGGCACAAGCTTACCCGATCTTATCTCCGTTTTGATAGCTACAGTATTAACTGTAGTCGGAATGGCTTTTTTTCTAACTGGAGTTAAGTTAAGTATGCTTCCGATAGGTGAAGCAATAGGAGCTGATTTGCCCAAGCATAATTCAGTGACTTTTATCGCATTAGTAGTGTTTTTACTCTCATTCCTTACAACCATAGCAGAACCTAACGTAAAGGTTCTTAGCAATATGGTTGACTCAGCTTTGCAGGGTAGCTTGGACACCAATTTACTTGTCGTCTCCATAGCTTTTGGAGTCGGCTTCCTTATGGCTATTTCAATTCTGAGGATTGTGTATGGAGTTTCAATAAGATACTTGTTTACAGCAGGTTATTCGATTATACTTGTGCTGTCCTTCTTCGTACTTACCGACTACCTGGCAATTTCTTTTGATGCCGGAAGCGTGACTACAGGAGCTATGATTGTACCTGTACTTATGGGCCTTGGAATCGGGATAGCCTCTGTATTGCAAGACAGATCTGAACTTGATGGTTTTGGGCTTATAGGCCTTGCAACTATGGGTCCCATAATGAGTCTTATGCTACTGGGTGTACTGTCTTCGTGAGTTCAGAAAGTACAGGAATATTGTTTATAGTTTTTGAGGTTATTCAGTCAATAGTTCCTTTAGTAATTTTCTTCAACTTATTTCAGATATTATACCTGAAGCTGCCATTAAGCCAGTTGGTAAAACTTTATACAGGACTAGCTTTCACAACATTTGGTATGATATTATTTCTTCACGGCATTAATAGCGGATTTCTCCCTGCAGGAACGGAAATAGGCGAATTTTTTGGAGGTTCTGACAGAAAAAACTTTTTAATTCCTATTGGTTTCGTTCTCGGTTTACTTGCGACCTTTGCAGAACCTTCTGTAAGAGTGTTATCCTATCAAGTTGAGGAGTCGTCCAGTGGTTATATAAACTCGAATCTTATGCTTTATACGCTTTCCTTTGCAGTAGCTACACTGGTTGCGGTTGGAATGGCGAAAATCGTATATAGAATTCCTTTTCTTTACATCGTAGTCCCAGGTTATTTATTTGTCCTTATTTTGCTATGGTTTTGTGATAAAGATTTTGTAGGTATAGCATTTGACGCAGGGGCAGTTGCAACAGGTCCGATGGCTGTATCTTTTCTTATGTCTCTGGCTGTGGGGGTAGCTACAGCATATGAGGGTGCCGATCCTGTTGAAGATGGCTTTGGTTTGATTGCAATAATCGCACTCGCACCTATTATCTTTGTCCTGCTTCTGGGCGTTTATATGAGATTTAACGGAGGTAGAGAGAATGTGCAATGAGAGAGATTTTGTCTTAATAGTAACAATTGTAAAAAAAGGCTGGGGCGATGAAGTAATCAAGGCTTCAAGAAAGGCCGGCGCTCAAGGTGGAACGATTTTATTTGGTCGCGGTACAGGAATTCACGAGAATAAAAGTATTCTTGGCTTAATGATTGAACCCGAAAAAGAAATTGTCCTTACAATAGTTGATTCAAGTATTGAAGATGATATTCGAAATAGTATTATTAAGGCTATAAACCTTAACGAACCTGGAATGGGAATCGGATTTGTGGTTTCTCTGGATAAAGTATTTGGGATTTGTCATCCATTTTATGAAATAAAGTGCCCAGAGGAATAAATGAGCATATCCCGGCTATAAATAGCCTGTTCACCAGATTGCCTGCTCAGCGCTGAAGAAAGACCAAGTACTCAAAAGTATGAAAATAAGAAAGAAGAAGCCAGTATCTTTTAACAGATTTGAAGACATGAGGCTCTAAAATGTTTGAAGTCCTTCTTGACATCCCTACACAAGCGTTTTTGAAATCTGCCGATGAAACGACTTACTCCAGGGTCAAAGAAATTCTTGATGAACTTGTCCTTGATCCGGTCCCACCGCGAGCGAAAAGAATAATTGAGAGTAAAGAAAAGCTTTTCAGACTGCGGTCCAGGCATTTAAGGCTGCTTTATAGAGTTAATTATGAGAACCAGACCCTGGTAGTTATAATGATCGAGCCTGTAAATCGTATCTATCGTTGAATAGAGTGAGGATCTAAACTCTTCTTCCGTTAAGTGTTACAACAGGAAATTAGAAAAAGTATGATCAAGCAAATACAAAATATAATTTCAACCTGTCTTAAGAAATTATCTTGCATAGTTGATAATATGCAAGACTACTATAAATTATTTTTTCAAGATAGACCCTTAAAACTCATGCACTTCAATAAACTGAGCTAAAACCATAAATTTTCACATATAACTCCTATTTTTAGCCGTTACTTGATTCTAATAGACATTCCAGGCTATAGTTATGAAGTAATTAGACCGAAAACACTATAAATTGTTCGTAATTTTTGAATTTTTCCAAAAAATAATTTTTCATTTATTTTTGAAAATTTTTACAAAAAGTCAGCGTAACTACCTTTTGTTACTTCCTTTTATGTAGAATATAGTTAGCAAACTAACAACCCCATAAATTAGTTCAAATCCTGGAGTTTTTTTGCTTTCTTTTGAAGGAGTACGTGTCTCTTTTTTCTGCTCAAGAAGGGTTGCTTATATCAATAATCACAAGACCCAAAATACTATTAGCTACATAGGCATAATTGCCGGAAATTTTTACTCCAGATATTAAGTTTTTTGTCATAATCTTACCCACTGAGACAGGTGAAGAAGGATTGGCAATATCCAGTATCACAAGATCCTGTCCTTGTCCAATGTAAGCGTAATTGCCAACGACATCAACGGCATCTGTAAACCCTCCGAAATGTCCACAGGTTTCACTTTACCTTCAGGAACGGATGTTGCCCCGGAATTGCTACTGCAATTATTAATAAAAAAGCAACAAATATAAGTGGATAAATTATTTGTCTCCTTATTCCCATAAATCATACTCCCTTCTCCTCAATTGATAGTCCGGATGTACAAAGATATATAATTTATTTCCCAATTTGTCCGCTATTATCCATTAAAGGCGGGATGCGCTTTTAAGTTAATGCACTATTAAGAAAACAAACATGGTATTCCTTGAATAACATGCACAACTATATGAAAATGCATGCTGATGGCAGCATTTTCATGCTAAATGAGTAGTATTTTGTGTATATCTGTAGAAAGCTAATTTTTTACGCTTTTAACTTTTTTCTGACGGCTCTATACTTTCTACCCACTCGATATTGAAATCTTGCTTTCTAGTTGCCCTTCTATCAACCTTTATCCGTGTACTCTGAACAACCTTTCGACAACTTAATATAATGTAATAACATATTTACAATATGTAAAGTTTATATTACATATTGTAATTAAACATAGACAATTTACATGTGTACATATACATGATTATACTGAGAGAATTCGACTTTCATTGAAAACCCTTATGGAGGTTCTGTAAATGAAACATAAGCAGTTCAAAATAATCACCTTTCTTACTACAATGGTTATGGCAGCTGTAATTAGCTTTTCAATTTTAATAGGAAATCCTGCACTTGCCGTAGCTTCCTTCTTTGGAGGCATAGCTGTTATGTACCTCTCAAAACGCAGACTGGAAGATATCGTAGAAGATGAGAGAATTCGTCAGATAAGTCAAAAAGCCTCAGGAATTACATTCCAGTTCATAATTCTTAGTTTTGCCATAGGGGGTGCAGTCCTTATAGCAATGAAAGATACTTATCCGAAATATACAGATTTTGGTTTTTTCATGTCATACGCGGCTTGCGCGAGTCTTGTACTTTACTCTATCTTTTATATGTATTTTAATACGAAATCAGGAGGATAAATTAACGGTTAGAGTTTACAGGTTTCCAGATTACTGGAGTATCTTGTCAGATATCCGTTTACGTTCGCTTGTGAAAATATGGAGTTTTCAATGAAAAATAATATAAAAGTTTACAGGGCAATACACGATCTTACTCAGGAAAACCTGTCTGAAAAAGTAGGAGTTACGAGGCAAACCATAAATGCAATTGAAAAAGGTAAATATGATCCCTCGCTTGAACTTGCATTCAAGCTTGCCAGGCTTTTTGACGCCCGTATTGAAGAAATTTTCCTCTATGAAGACCGTGAAGCCAGGAATTCTGAAAGAAAGGGTTAATTCACTTGATTCTTAGATAAAGGATTTACTGGTTTAAAATTGAGAAATTTTAAGGGGTATTTCCCAGATAGTTTTTTGAGTTTAATTTTTTCATTGAAAGCTCATTTATGAAATATTTCCAGATAAACCTAGCTTTCCTGAACTCCCTAAACAAGTAAACCTGGAGAAAAGAAAGCCATATAACTAATTTATATTTCCACGAAAACAAGAACTGGGAGCTATACAGGCTCTCTGGCAAGTAAGCTGATTTTCCTTTCAAAGATTAACAGTAGTGCACTCCAAAAAACAATTTTAGTTTTTAAATATATTTATAAGAAATGAAAAGATAGTTACAATTAACGGATATCTGCGGATGTACAGACTGTCAGTTATTGTCATCAGAAAAACTAATAGGTAAATAAACAAGTTGTAAAGAAAATAAGCAGGAGAAAAGAATCTATGATGCAATCGTTTATAGTGGAACACTATCTTAATAAGGATGTGGACGTTTACTGCGGTGGACCTGATGTTTTCAAGGGAAATGTAGAAGCCTGTGCCGATAATGTTCTGACGCTCAATAGCGAAGGAAAACTCACCCATATAGCTATTGACAAGATAATAGCTATATGGGGCCAATAAGTTCAAAGTTTCAAGTTCCGATGTTCCTGTACTATAGAGGACAATTATAGAGAACAAACGGACTAAGGGAAAGTTTTGAGAATTTTCTTCTAAATCTGACTAAAACTGAAAAGCTGAACTGGTGCCCTGGTCTTTGGGAAATAAAGGCCACTCAAATTAGTGTCCCAGAGTTTGAGATGTGAAAAAATATCGAGGTGTAAAGAAATGCAGCCTTTTATAGTAGAACATCTTCTAGGCGAAGTCGTAGATGTTTACTGCGGGGGTCCTGATGTATTTAACGGAAAAGTGGAAGCCTGCGCAGACAATGTGCTCACTCTCGAGCATAATGAAAAGTACACGCACATAGCAATTGACAAGATAATAGCCATTTGGCGTACTTAACTAATGTAAACCTCGTTGAATAAAAAGGGTTCTGGACGTATCAAATCTTGGATATACTGAGCCCTGGATGTAATGAGTCCTGAGATATTGAACTCTGGATGTAATAAGTCCTGAGGTATTGAACTCTGGGAAAGTCCCGAAGTTTTTAATACTTCGCCTTTTCCAGCAGTTTTTAGCTAAAACTTTCTGTTTTCTTAGCTTATGCTTTCCTACAACTCTTTGCGTGGGAAGCAATAAGCTCTCTCATCAATTTTGCCCCAAGCATGGCGGTTTGTCCGGAATCGTATTCAGGGGCGATTTCTACGACATCAAAAGCCATTGAGAAAGGAGCAAGTGTTCTTATTGCAGTCCTTACATCTCGCGCACTCAGGCCAAAAGGTTCAGGCGTGCCGAGACCAGGAGCATAAGCCGGGTCTATTGCATCCATATCAAGGGAAAGATAGATCTGGCTGCAGTCAAGCCACTCAAGGGCTTCTTTAAGGATCTCTACCATGCCTGTGGATTCCACATCATCAGCTGTGTAATACTTCAGGTTATTTTCCCTGGCAAAAACCCATTCTTCTTCCGGGCCGCTTCTTATGCCTATGGAAACAAGATTCTTAGTAACCTCATTGAGAATATTTCGGGACACACACGCATGGTTATGCTTAAAGCCCCTGTACTCTTCCCTCAGGTCAAAATGAGCGTCCAGGACAAGAACCCCGAAATCTTCTCCTGCGATTTCAGCGCAGGCCTTAACCATAGCAAAGGTCAGAGAATGCTCTCCACCAAGCATAATTGGAAACTTACCATCATTCAGGAGGTCTTTTGTAGCTTCGTACAGACTCTGAAGTGTTTCGTCAACCAAAGCGGAAGTTTCCAGGTTTCCGGCATCATAAATTGGAATATCGACAAGATCTATATCGAAAGTCGGGTTGTAACTCTCAAAATTTGCGGAGGCCTGCCGCATAGCGTCAGGAGCCCAGCGGCTACCTGCTCTGTAAGAAGAGGTATTATCAAAAGGCACGCCGAAGATAACATAACGTGCAGATTCATAGTCTGCAAGAGCGTCTATAAAAGAATTGGGTAAAAACATAATTTAGCCTGATACGAAATTATTTGCTTAAAAAAAGAATGACTCAGGTCCTTAACCTGAGTTCTCACTTTAGTTTTGAAAATTTATGTCCGTATATCGAGCTTGACCTTGTTAAGAGCTGTAATGTAAGAAATCTCTTCGCCCTCTTTGACCTTATCCTTGTATTCATCAGGAATTACGATCTCAAAGGTTGAGAAGTCTCCCATGTCCATAAGCTGGGCAATGTCGCCGGTAATCGAGATTACCTGTGCAGTCTTTCTTTCCACAATCGGGACGTATACTTTGGTTGCAACTGAGCCTATGAAAGAGCGCTTCTGGCCGTCAAAAAGTCCGATAGCCTCTATTCTTGCCTTTGCAGCCCCGTGTTTTCCCGGCTTGGATTTGGTAATGCTCTTTATGACACATGCTTCGTCATCGATAATTACGTATTTCCCTTCTTTGAGTTCCTTTACTTCTACCTGCTGTTTCATAACGATTCTCCCATACGTTTTTAGATGTTTATAAACAAACATGATATTCCTTGAATAACATGCACAACTATATGAAAATGCATGCTGATGGCAGCATTTTCATGCTAAATGAGCTGTAAACGTCATTCCGAATTTGCCGAAGACTTTCCATGACTCCGGTAAAGTAGTATAAGAAGGCTTTTCTAATTTTTAAGCCTGGCTCTTATTTTATCCATACATTGCTTAAGGCCTGGATAGAAAAACTGGAAAGTATTCCAAATTTAGGATGCCTGCAGAACCAATCTACAGATCGAGAACTAATACGATTAATTATCCATGACTATATAACGCTTGTGCGAGATTTTTCGTCTTTTGACCGAATTTCGTGGAAAACTGCATGAAATTTCCGAAAAATCCAGATTAAAGGAATACTGAATTAAAGGGAATATTGGACTTTAAATAGAAAATCCTTTACCTTATAAGATTTATTACTTTTTAGAGTGTGCGGTAGAGTAAAAATCACTGAAAGTAGTTCCTTTTTGTTTTTAAGATTATTTCACGATTCGATCTGCAGTTGTTATGGCAAACACACTGCCTTTCCGTTTTTCATATTAAAAATTAATTCCAAGCTCCTTTAACTTCTCCGGCCTGGGCACTCCTTCTTCATTCCATCCTCGGTAATGATAATATTCCTGAAGTGCAGCTTCAAACTCCTGCCTGGGAATTCCGTACCCTTCATTCCCTCCATTGTTTTCAAATAGCCTTTCAGGAAGGGTATCTTCTTTTCGGGTAAATCCTGCTTTAAGGTTATACATTCTCTCAAGATTATAGGTTCTTTCTCCAATTCTCAGGAGCTCTGCGGGCGAAATCTCCATACCTGCAGCCGAAAGTAGGAGAGCAGAACCTAGCTCTTCACCAAGGGCAAAACCTGAGTAAGGGCAGAACACAAAGGAGTCCAGAACTGCAGTCAGGTTCTCAAATACCTGGAGAATACCTGCTTTTCCTTTAAGGCTCAGACGGTTAAGACCTACAGGCTTCCCAAGTACCTCAGGTCCGACCATGAAAGCAGTCAAATAGTCTCCCCCATGGCTGGAAGTAGCATAAGCCAGGGCCTGCCCCCTTATCCCTCGTGGATCAAAACCTCCGAGTTCGAGCCCTTTCACATCCATGCTCAAGTCTGTTCTCCCAAGACTTGACAAGTATCTTCTAGCCCCATTTCCTAACTTTGACCCTTCCCCAATTTTCGAGAGCAGAAACTCCAGTCCATTAGCGTTAATCATTCTCGATTTGAGCTCTGCACAAGCCCCGAGCACGGAACCTGCTGAGATCGGGTCAAGCCCGTAATCCTTGCATATTCTGTCAGCTTTAATCACGGAGGTGATATCAGGGTTTTCGAGGTTAAACCCGAAGGCCCAGATGGAATCATAATCAGGTAAAATTTGTCCTTCAAGCAAAGTTTGTCCTTCAGTCAAAACCTGTCCTGTCTTTTTAAACATCTGCGCTGTTTCTTTAATTCTCTTTTTACAACCCAGAGGACAGCCAGGACAACTCTCTTTTTCAAGCTTGAAGACAGATTTGATATACTCTCCTGAAAGCATATCTGCAAAGGGAGGATTCTTTCCAGTAAAGTTCTTGCTAGGGATGAGATTCATATAATCCAGTAATTTTACAAGCGCAGACGTGCCATAATTTGAGAGTCCTTTAGAGAGCATGGGACTTGCATCAAAAAGTTTCAAAACTCTTATCTCAAGTTCTCGGAATCCCTCAGGATCGAAAGGTAAAAGTTCTTTTTCTCCTTTCACAACAACGGCTTTGAGCATTTTTGAGCCGGCAATTGCACCCAGACCTCCTCTTCCTATATGGATGGAATCGACCACAAAAGAGGAAATCGGAACCTGTTTTTCTCCTGCTTTACCAATGCATGCCACGCTGCCTTTATTTTCAAGGACTTCAGTACAGGCCTTGACATTTTTTCCCCAGAGCTGCTCTGCGGGCACAACTTCAACATTTCCTTCTGTAATTTCCACATAGGAAGGCCTGTTTGTCGTTCCGGTGACTACCAGAGCATCAATTTCAGCCTTCTTGAGTTCTCTCCCGAAGCCCCCAGTCATATTCCAGCTAAATGTTGTGCCTGTTAGAGGTGATTTCGACGTGAGGACCGCTCCTGAAGCCATTGGGGCAAGGCCAGAAAGAGGCCCAGAGGTAAATATAAGGGGATTTTCCGGACTAAGAGGGTCAATATCCGCGCCTGCAAGTTTGGAAAGCAGTTCTACCCCCATCCCTCGGCCACCAAGGTATTTCCGAATTAAGTTTTCATCAGTCCTGACTGTATTTACAGATTCGGAATCAAGGTTTACGTATACTGTTTTTCCTGTCCAGCCAGCCATATTAATTCCTCTATTCCTGATGTCATTCCTTTTTACTTCTGCTTCTTAATTTTGTTTTTACTTTTATTTTTATTTCTGCTTCTTGATTCTGTTCTTACTTCTGGATAGATAACCATGGATAAGACCATAATAGTTAACACTAGCGCTTTTATTCAATAATCTGAGGATGAGAAATATGACCTTAATAGCAACTAATCCCATAAGCGCCGTAGATATGCAAAATTAAATTACCAAATAAATATAAAAAGAAAAAAAATGAATGAATAAAAGTAGAGAATGTTATTGATTTTTCTTTACGCTTCCTGAAGGCTGTAGACTCAATCCTCACTCTTAATTTGCTATCTGGTCGATAATTTCATTTGCTTTCCTGACCATGTAATCTGCTTCATCAGCCGAAACCTGTTCACATAGTTTCATTTTTTCAACAAAATTAATGAATGAATTAAGTACGGAAACAGCTTCTGTATTCTCGCCCTTTTCATAGTAACATTTCGAAGTATCAAGCAGATTTTCCAGGCCTGCTTTTGTATTTACGTGGCCCCTGTACGTAATTTCTATATACTCCTTAAGAGCCTGTATCCTACCCAGAGGCGTTAGCTCCGAAGAACAATTATCAGAAGGCTCAGTTTCGTTCTCATCTCCCTCATCATCTGTACAGTTATCATCCAGAGGCGGCACTTCGGCCGAAGCAAGAGTAAACATGTAGATATCTGGGTTTCCATTACGGGAATCGTGCCAGACTATTCTGTCCTCATAGATTACAGGATCACTCGCTGACCAGCTGGTGGAGATTTGAGTTTCAGTATCAGTAGAGAGATTGTACATGTAAATATCCCCCCCTAACTCTACATTGAGATTTCGATTCTCATACCACACTATCCGGTCTTCATAGATAGCAGGAGCTTGTTTATCTCCATCCTCTCTGGCAGTTATTCGAGTTTCAGTGGAAGTAGAAAGATTGTACATGTAGATATCCCACCCTCGACGCTGATCTGCCCATACTATCCTGTCTCTGTAGATAGCAGGCTCTCCTTGGTATGATCCATCGGTAGTGATCTGAGTTTCCCTGGAAGTGGAAAGATCATACATATAAATATCGGAGTTTATGTTGTAATCGTCACCGTTGCGCCAGTCTTCCCATACTATCCTGTCCCCATAGATTTTAGGTGACTGCTGATTTGATCCATTGGTGGTGATTTGAGTCTCCTTATGAGTTGAGAGATCACACATGTAAATATCGTTGTTGGGATAGCCATTGCGCTGATCTAACCATACTACCCTGTCTCCGTAGATAGAGGGATCAAATTGATCGGAGTTGTTGGTAGTGATCTGAGTCTCTCTGGATGTGGAAAGGTTATACATGTAAATATCCCAGTTTCCATTACGGTCATCTGCCCATACAATCCTGTCCCCATAGATATCGGGATTCACCTGACATGACTTATTGGTAGTTATTTGGGTTTCCGTAGAAGTTGAGATATTATACATGTACACATCTCCGTTTATGAAGTCATGCTGGTTTCCATTGCGCCAATCCCTCCAAACTATCCTGTCCCCATAGATAGCAGGATATTCTTGCTCGGCTTTACTGATAGTTATTCGGGTTTCCGTGCCCTGTGCCAGCTGTTCTTCTTCAACGGTGGTAATCCGGGTTTCTTTGGCAGTTGAGAGGTCGTACATATAGATGTCCGACATATCATTGTAAGTTATAGCATTTCGCTCATCTGTCCAGACTACTCTATTTCCATAAATCGCAGGATCACCCTGACGGGATTCATTGGTAGTAATTTGAGTTTCCCTGGAAGTCGAGAGGTCGTACATGTAAATATCACGGTTCCAGTAACCGGGAGCGGCTTTACGTCCGTCTTCCCATACTATTCTGTTACCATAGATGGCAGGATTATTTGAATCAGCATCATACTCACCTATAACCTGTTCAGTGGAAGTAGAAAGGTCATACAGCTTGATAAGGTAGTTTCCTGTTACGGTCTCAGCCGAAGAAACAACCCGATCCCCGTAAATGAAGGGAGCATGATTCAAATCTCCTGCTTCACCAGATCCGTGATCAGAGCCCCAGAAATAACTTGTAATCCGGGTTTCGGTAGAAGTCGAAATGTTATACATGTAGAGAGTTCCATCTTCAACCCAGACGATCCTGTCAGCGTAAATATCAGGATTGCCCTGATCTGATAAATTGTGCGTTATCTGAGTCTCAGTGGAAGTGGAAATGTCGTACATGTAAATATCCTGGTTTCCATTACGGGAATCCTGCCACACAATCTTATCGCTGTAGATAGCAGGATTGATTTGACTTGATCCATTAGTGGTGATCCGAGTTTCCGTCTGACTGGAAATATCATACATTTGAATATCCCAGTTTCCACTGCTATTATCCTGCCATACTATCCTGTCCCCATAGATATCGGGATTTTGCTGTTCGGCTTCATCGTTTGTGATCTGGATTTCAGTGGAAGTAGAAATATTGTACATTTGAATATCCCAGTTTCCATTGCTATCATCCTGCCACACTATCCGGTCTTCGTAGATAACTGAGTTTCTTTCCGAACCTGCAGCTGCGTTCCCTATGGTCATCAGAAATATAACAAGAAGTACTCCAAAAGAAATTGACTTACTTTTTTTAATTTTCATATTGTTTGCCCTCAATCTAAAATGAAATTTTTAATCCACATTTTCTTTGTTCCTAAACCCAGTTGTTCCAATATTTGATTATTGAACTCTAAATTTGAGGAAAGATCCGTTTGTAATCAAATCGACATTCGAGGCTGCAGTTTTCAATTTAGAGATAAATTTAGGGACTGCACTCTTCAAACTTTGTGATTTTTAGCCTGTATTAAGCACTGAGGTATGGAGACGACTTATGAAATTTACATAAAAACAAGTCTAGATTTTTACTTGCCCCAAAAACCCGAATAGGAAGGACGAATGTTCAATCCCTACTTTAAAAGAGATATCCAGATAAGAATATATTTATTTCTATTTGATCTAAAATCGAATGGTTTATTACATATTACATCTCAAACTTGGAAAAATAGATATAAAATAATATTTTTATTTAAACATTATAATTATTATTTTTTTAGATTATTCTTTTCTCAATACGATTTTTTCAATTTTCATTTTCCATTATTCCATAATATTTGATTCTGCGCTCAAATCCGAGGCTATTTAAAAAGTGTCGTTGAAATGTGAATCTTTAAATATTGTTGAGAAAAAGATTTTTTAAAAAGTGTTGTTGAAATCTTTATTTGAAAGAAGTTATATCTTGAAGATCTTAAAAAAGCCAGCCTTTAAGACAAAGAAATCTCACATATTATTGTATGAATCTGGAGAAACCTTACATCATTTCTATTTATGCCATTCTACGGAACGAGAAAGGCGAGTTCCTGCTTCTCAGGCGGTCGGAAAACTCTCACAGTAACCCGGGAAAATGGGACCTTCCAGGGGGAAAACTGATCCGTGGAGAACCTCTTGAAGAAGCAGTTGTTCGGGAGGTCTGGGAGGAAACAGGGATTTCAATTGTTCCCGGAGAGATTGCAGGATATGCTACCTTTGAGCTTCCGGACAAAAAGGTAATTGCCGTAGTATATGACGGGGGATATCTCATTGCTGAGGTAAACTTGAGCGACGAACACATTGAACATACGTGGATTTCTCTTGATAGCATTCTGGAACTTGATACTCTTCCCGAGCATTTTAAAGAGTTCTTTAAAAGATTCGCTGCAGAAAATAAAGAGCCTCCAGAGATGCCTATTTAAGCCTATCTTGAAAGTGATACCTGCTGAGCCTGTCCCAAACTAACTTTTACTCCTATTTTTACTCTTATAATTTATAAAAGTTATAGAATTAATTTCCTGGTCAGAGGCTCAATTGACGATTTTAAAAAGGAGCTTCAAAAAAGTGTATTTTGAGCTTTGGGATCAGTTCTTTAAGTAAAAATTCGAAATAAAAATTGATGACTTACATTAAGGTTATTTGTAAGCTGATAATAAAGAACTTTTTTTCTATTTTATAGATGTGTTTTTAATCCAGTTTATAATACATCCTTCAAGAACTATTCCCTTAGTTATTACTTTATTGGGTTGTTTTCAAGAAATTGCAAATTAAATGAACTTTTTTTAGATATTTACTTATGAAATAATTTTATTCGAAAAAGTAAGCTTTATATCTAAGAACAAATTTTCTGGTCATTATCTTGTTAACAGAGTGAAAATAACTAGGACTTATTCGACTAAATTGAAGGATTGTAGAATTTAAATCTTAATTGATTTTGTCCTAAGGAGGATTTACATGAAAAAATCTTTTTCATCTATGATTTTATTAGTTATTTTATTCTTGCAAGTAATTTTAGCTATTATACCATCAATTGGAGTGGTCTCGGCTGCAGACAATGTCACAGCTACAGGCAATGTCACAATTAATGACTTTACTTGTAACGTCCTTAAAGGGACTGTTCCTTTTGATTCAAGGTTAACTGGTAACGTGACCGGTAAAGTTACCAGTTGGAAATGGGAATTTTATAATCCACAAATTGACCATTGGTCTTACAGCAGTGGAAACGGAAACTCGGTAACTACTTCTCATAGATTTGGAAGAGCTAAAGCTTATGGAGTTTTCAACGTTACTTTGACTGTAGTTGGGCCTAATGGAAGTGATTCCCTTAAAAAGATAGATTATGTAGTGGGAAATAAAAACACTACAGACCTACCAACTGCTAATTTCTCTGCATCCTCCACTTCTGGATATGCACCATTGAATGTAACATTTACTGACAAGAGTAAAAATTCAACTACAGCTTTATGGTATTTTGGACTGACAAATACTTCAAAAGAAAAGAATCCAACATATACTTTCAATTATCCCGGAACTTATAGAGTTGTTTTAGAAGTGAGTAATGGAAGAGGTTGGGATGCAACAGCTCAAGAAATAACCGTTCTGGAACAGCAAAAAGTTCTTCCCGAAGCAAGCTTTGACGCCGATAATTCCAATGGTCTCGATGTCCAATTTGCAGACACCTCACAAAATGCAAGTGAATGGAGCTGGGACTTTGGAGACGGAACTAATTCAACCGAGCAGAATCCAGAACATCCCTATTCAACAGCAGGAAACTATACTGTCAATCTTACATCAAACAATGAAAACGGAACAAGCTTGGCAAACAAAACAATATATGTGGAAGAAGTGAGCGACTCAAGTGATGGAAGCAGTGGTAGCAGTAGCAGTGATAGTAACAGTGATAGCAGTAGTAGCGGTAGTGGTAGTGGTAGTGGTAGTGGTAGTGGCAGTAGCAGTGGTAGTAGCAGTGGAGGTGTTGGGGGTTCGCCCGAGCCTCAAAGTAATGTAGAAGCTAAAGAAATTTCACAAACTTCTATTACATACGGAAACTCTGCAAATTTCGATTTCCCACAACGTGCCACTCCTGTAACTAATATGAGTTTTGATTCTAAAAAGACTGTTGGTAAAACTACAGCTGTAGTTGAGATGCTAGTAAATCAGTCCACTCTAGTTTCAGAATCGCCTTCGGATGAAGTGTATAAATTCGTAAACATTTGGGTAGGAAACAGTGGATTTGCAACTCCCGATAATATTGAAAATACAAGAGTATATTTCAAGGTTGAAAAATCCTGGGTTCAAGACAAAAATATAGACAAGTCTTCCATTACCTTTAATGGATACAGCGACTCAAAATGGAATTCTTTACAAACCACTCTCGTAGGAGAAGACGATAAGTACCTGTATTTCACAGCTGAAACCTCGGAATTATCCTCTCCATTCGCAATAACTGGCAAGACAGCACCAAGTTCAACTCTGAATGAAACAAAATCTGAAACTCAATCTGAATCTAATAGTAGTCTTGAAAACAATGCAAGTAATGCAACAAACGTTAAACAAACACAAAATCCAAGTACTTCTGAAAACGAAAGCAAAAAATCTCCAGGTTTTGAATCAGTTATTGGAATCGTTAGCTTGTTTGCTGTGATTTTGTATAAAAGAAAGTAAGAATATGTAGTAAAGAAAGAATATATGATGAGGATTCAACATCCTAATCTAAGTTTTATGATGAGGACTTAATAACCTCATCTAAGTTTTATGACGAGGACTTAATAACCTCATCTAAGTTTTATGACGAGGACTCAATAACCTCATCTAAGTTTTATGATGAGAATTCAATACCCTCATCTAAGTTTTTTATAGTTTCATTTTTAGTTTCGAGGGTGCTAACAGCTATTCGTTCTTTTGGGAGCCAAATATGATTCGGAACCGTAAATACTCGACCGTAAATACTCGACCGTAAATACTCGTAACTACTGTAACTATATATCAGTTAGTCGAAATAGACTTAAAAAGTATGGATAAACAAAAAGTACTATTGCAATATTAGTACAGGAATATTTTTTATAAGTTGTCCTAAAACCGATTTTGATTTTTTGGATAAAATCTTAAATTGGATTCACTCTGAGGTACTTTATCTAAATTTTACTTGAAATATTTATCCTCAAGTTTTTTCCTTTTTTTCCTGCTGCGCTGCCAGCTTATCCCAAAGTACAGAAGAACTGCAAAAGCTACAAGCGCTGCAACACTCAGTAAAGGCCTGTACTTGCTCAGGAGGAGAGGATTTATATCTTCTCTTTGCTCGTGTTCAGGGTACATGATATCCCTTCTATTGCTGCTGTGACCCAGGCCCAGGGCGTGCCCGAATTCATGTTTTGCAATAGAAAGCATTGTCTCATCCCCATACTGGCGCCAGGATTTCCCCTGAAAGTTTCCTACCTCAAGCACTATGTCGACTCTTACAAATCGACCATTAGATACCCTGGGACTTGCATAGCCAGCAACGCCTGGAGGAGCTCCTTCGACAGTCTCCAGATTCTCTACCCATCTTATCCTGATATCAGCTTCTTTCGAATCCACAAGTTTGAAAACAGGCGTAAACTTAAGGTTTCCGTTTCCTCCCTCCTCCCAGTATTCCATAGCTTTTTCTATTTGTGCGTAATAGGTAGGGCTGTAGTGTTCTGGAACGTTGCTGTCATCAATATATACGGTAATAGGAGAGTGGTCCCATGGATAGTCCATAATCCTTTCCGGATTTGCTTCAGATGCAGCTGAGACGGTCAGTAAGATAAATACCGCAAATAACAGCAAATAGAATCTAACTCTGTACATATGGTCTCAACTTAATATAAATCAGCTTACCATGATAAAAATATTATTAACCCTGAAAACCCGACATAAAACTATCGATCCCTCGCATACATTCTAATATCTCACACATATTCCATACGTCACATATATTCACATAAAATCCGGGCAAATAGACGGATCTGTATCGGTGGACGATTATTAACGGAAGAACTTACAGAGACTAGCTTTTTGTCAAGTTTTGTCAGAGAATAAGTTTTTCAAAATTAAATGTGATCCTAATGAACTGAGTTTATAAGATCGCAAAGACAAATTTATAAGCGAATTCTGAGTTATTTTTTATAATGAATTTATAATTGAAGATATATCTATCATAACCTAGAATCTATCTATTTACTTAAGAGTGGCCTTGGAGATATTACATATCTCACAGTTCGAGTCACAACAGCACTCTTCTTCATTTTCGTCATCCGGAAATTCGGATGCAAGCGCTCTTGTACTTTCAGCTAGTACTGCGGCATTGGATATAGATGCTCCTATCATAATTGCATAAAATATTTTTTCTTTGTTAATTCCTTTTCGTTTTGCGACTCTAATATGCATTTTCAGGCAATGCTCGCAACGAAGGGCAGAAGCTACACCTATCGCAATAAGTTCGACTGTCTCTGGATCGAGGTTCTTGAATCCCCTCATTATGGAGTTCTCATAAAGTGTTTTTGGAATGAAAATCTCCGGAAGGTCTTTCATGAAGTTCATTATGTAGGGGACTTCACCATACTGATTCCGGACATCTTCAAGGAGTTCAGGAACAGCTTTCTCAGGGTCCTTTTTCAGAATTTCCACAATATCCTCAAGTTCCATACGAAACCACCAGCATAGATTAACATGGAAAAAGGATTCCGACGCAGTTTTTTCTGTTTCAAACCTTACAATCTAAAGGATAAGTGAAAAGCACGAACCCAATAAAATGTAAAGCAAATAACTCTTAACGCAACAGAACCCGGGTCAAATTGCAAAACCAACGTCAGACTTAGATTTGATTTTTATCAATATATAATTTTTCATTTTTGATTTTGAAATATCTGCAAGCTCGGAAAGGGTGACCCCTTCATCAAATTCCAAATTTTCAATTTTTTCATGGAATTCATCATATGAGAGTTTGACCCTGACTCCATTAAGCTGGAGGGTAAGTGGAGCAGGCGAAAGTACAGTTCGGATTTCCGGAACCTGATTTTCTATCTCATTCATTACTCTGGCAGGAAGCACTGCAAGTGGGTCTTTTGCCTGCTGTTTACGAATATTATCAGCAATCTTTCCAACTCCCTCGTTGAGTTTATCAAGGGCACTAACTTCCTCGGCTTTCCTTAACCTGTGAGATGTTCTTCCGATATTCCCAACGTAGAGGTCTGCTCCGTGAACTTCCTCCGTTTTTAATTCAGGTCCACCTGTAACCACAATAGGGATTTCTATGCCTTCAAAGAGCTTTGGCTTCTTGTTTATTATGCAGTCGCTAAAAGATCCGAATGTGAAAACTGCAATATCGTGTTCATTGATAAGCTTCCTTTCGTAATCCATAGATAGAGACACCCTGCGCCCCATTCCTCTTGCAAGTCCTATCATGTTTGTATTAGCTCCGGGATGACGAAGATATTCTGCTACATCACAAGCTGAATGTGGAAGGTGGTGAGAAGCAAGGGTCGGCGAAACGACTGCAATCTCAACTCCAGTTAGTGAAGCTTCTACCATCATCCCAAGTAAATCATCAGCTTGTTTTTTTACTATCGGGATGTCTTTTTCCGGAACAAGCATAATAAGATTGACTTCAGTCCCTGTAACTACTTTTTGGATTATGTAACCTCCAAGGTCTTCCAGCAGCTCAATTAAAAGTCCATGCTTGTGGACACCACCGGTATAAAGATAGGGTCGGAATACTGCCATCTTACTTTTTCCCTCCTTTCATGAGTTCCTCGAGCATCGCTTCCGTCTCTTTTATCCATTCACGTTTTAGTGCTTCCTCGGATGCCACAAAAATAAACTGGGTACCTTTATACAGGTGATACCGAACCCTGAAACCCTCTGGAGTGACACGGATTGCAAAATCAACAAGGTTTTCATGAAGCCTGTGCCGGGGATCTGCAACCATCATATCTTTAAGAAAAGCTGCTTCTTGATCTGGCTTATCCGTACTTATGGTCACAGTCCAGCGGTCTGGTTGGCTGATGTTAGCTTTCCCATAGCGCTCCCAGAGTTTTCCCAGAAGTTCCGGAATGTACTGCTCTTTTTTTATAGAAATTATTATTTCGCCAGCAACCGGTTTTGCCTCCATATCGGCAATATCGGTTGTTGTAACTTTAGTGCCCACATCCCTCAGGATAATTGCCATTTGAAAAAGGGAATCTTCAGGTCTTAAAACCACCTTTATTCTCCCTATCGCCGGGGCAAGCTTGAGATTTGAAAGGTTGTCCTCTATAATCTTTCTGTAAAATTCTTGCTCCGAAGCAATTGCGGACTCGACATCAAAGACCTCAAGAGAATCCATTTTCCCCTCACTCCTCCACAAAGCCGGAAGCAAGCAAAGCTGCTCCTACTGCCCCTATAAGGTGTGAGTTCTCTGGCACAAGGACCTTGATCTTGAGAAGCTCTTCAAGAGCTTTTGGAACTCCTGCAATAAGTGAAGACCCACCCACAAGAATCAGTGGTTCTTTAACATCTACTTCCTGCAACTGCTGCTCGTATATCTGTTCTACCACACTATAACAGGCTGCAGCAGCTACATCTTCAGGAGTAGCTCCTTTTGCAAGGGAATTTACAAGGGATTGAGTTCCAAAAACTATGCAGTAGCTGTTCATGGATACATTTTCATGCATCCCTTTGACTGCCAGGGCTCCCAGTTCGGTAATATCTACACCAAGACGCTTTGAGATCATTTCAAAGAAACGTCCTGAAGCGCCTGCGCAAATACCACCCATTGTAAACATTCCGGGAATACCGTCCTGAACCGAGATTGCTTTGTTGTCCATACCGCCTATGTCAATAACTGTTGCACTGCCTTTTTGCTTGTTAGCAAGATAAACAGCTCCTTTTGAGTTGACAGTTATTTCTTCCTGAATAAGCTGAGCTTTAAGACTGTTACCAATAAGGAAACGGCCGTATCCTGTAGTACCAAGAGCCTGAATTTCTTCCTTAGAGACCCCGGCTTCTTTTAGAGCCTGTGAGTATGCTTCTTCGGCGCTTTCAAGGACTTTCGTTGTGGGAACCCATCCCTTGCCTATTATTTTGTTGTCCCTCATTACCACGGCTTTTGTGGTTGTTGACCCTGAGTCTATTCCTGCAGTCAGTCCGGTCTGAACTTCCCTTGTAAGAAGGTGCCTGCGTCGTACAATTGTAGTAAGGGCTTCCAGACGAGTAAGAAGCGTGCCTGCACTGGTACTTTCAGTAAACGAATAACTGATTACCGGAATGTTAGAGTGCCCATGAATGTATCTTCGAATCTCATTTCGTACAATAGCTCCCTCAGCACAGCGGAAACAGGTGGTAATAAAAACCCCATCCGCGTTTGTTGTACCTTCAACAACAGCCTTTGCCCGGGCCATCATAAGCCTCAGGTCTCCACTTGCAACCTCAAGTCCGAAATCTCTACCTATAGTATCTATGGACGAAACATCAATTTCAGGATAGATAAATTTTGCATTTACTTTGGCTGCGGCTTCTTCAAACTCGGGCTGAACTCCGGCATACTCAGAGCCACAAGATACCAGTGCAATCTTGACAAGTCCAGAATCTTCACCACTCATTTTTTGCCCTCCTTTTCAGCCGCTTCTTTATCTTTCGCCTTTTCATCTGCCTCAGGTTTTTCCTTAGGCAATGACTCCAGAAATGCAACGATTTTGTTTACAAAATCGCGGGCTTCCTCGTCAGATTCAGGGTACTTTACCTCGAGTACAGGGACACCTTTTGAGCGGACAAGATACTTAGTCAGCTCATTTGTACGGTTACAACCCACACAGCCAAAGTCCGTGGGTGGGTTTTCAACTATAATTGCAGCTTCTGTCTGTTCTATAAGAGGACCTATCAGCGCCATCCTTCCCCTTACTCCAGCCGGCACTTCAATTGCAGCATATTTAAGGCCCAATTTAGGGTCTTCGGGAGTAATATTTATAGGAGGAGAGTCAAGACTGAGATTTGTAACTTTTTCTCGGATCTGGCTCATCATAGTAAGGGGTTTATGCCCGAAACGTTCAACCATATCAGCCAGAATAAGACTATTTATAGGATAAATGAAAACCTTTGCCAAAAAACTCACCTCGAAAGCTCCTCTTCAATAACTTTTTCCAGATCCGAAGTTTTAAGCCTGCATTTTGCTTTGTGTTTTTCTATTACACATTCCTTTGCTTCCAGTTCGTCAAGTGCAGCCCCTATCGCAGGAAGCATCTGCACTTCTTCCCTCAAAAAATGGAATCCTGGCCGCGGACCTCCGCCTCTGCTTGCGCGGCAGCGTCTTTCGTCTCCTGGAGGAAATCCTCTGTCTTTTACAAAAATGTGGTTTTTATCCAGCTGCCGGATTTGTTCAACCAGGGTCTCGACGTCATCTCTGGCTCCTGATACAATAAGCCCAAAACAGGTCTCCTTTACCGTAACCGGAAACTCTGACTCATAAATCTTCATAGCTGCATCTGAAGGCAGCACTTTATCCGAACTGATTACAATATATTTTGTAATCTCTTCTTTTTTCATTTCCGTCATCTTTCGTCTCTCCTTAGTCTCGGGAGACTTCACCTTCGATAAATTGGTGTGAATCCGCTTAAATATCCAGATTCATTAAAGCTACCATTTTATAATGAGCTGACTTTTTTGTTATCAAGGTTCCTGATACTAACAGGTTTATTATTAAGGTTTTAACCTGATACTAACAGGTTTATTGTTAAGGTTTTAACCTGATATTAACAGCCTATTATTAATTTTAACCTGAAATCAGCAAGCCAATTTTCAGCTTGAGTTATTTATTGGCCTGGTACTACAAGGCTATTTACTTATTACTGTACTAAGGTATATTACTTTATATATATATTATTTTTATTATGTACCCCTAAGTAGTTATCCAATTGTTTTTTGTTTATACTTTTAACTTTACTTGCGTACAATTTCAGTTACGTATATCGCCTCTCCTTCTTTGACACCGAGGAGCTTTTCAGGGTTTATTATACGGCCGATAATATTAGTTGAGGAAAATCGTTCTCCTGTGGGGCCAAAAAGCTCATCGTCCCCAAGTTTCACACCTATAGTTCCCATTCTCTTTGCTGCCTGGCTCGTGATTCCTATTTCTCCTCCGAGCACTTTGTTCGTGGGAGTATTTTCTGGAAGGATTTCCTTATACTTCACGACTTCCTTTTCGGTCTTAAAAAGATAAGTATCGTCATATATCATATAAACAGGCAGTTTTCCAACAGTTTTTGTCTTCAGCTCAAGAGCATGGCGGAAAAAGTCTACAGACTTCGGAGCTTTTTCAGGGTAAAGTTCGATTTCAATCAATTTTTCTCTGGATACCGCATATGCCGTTACTTTTGCTTCTCCAAGAATCTCGAGAGTTGTTGGCGGATCCTGCCTGACAATTATTGCATCTTCTCCAGTGTATCCGTCTTTTACCAGTTCAACACCTATAGAAGAAAGTACTGGACCTGCTTCTTCAAAGCTATGCCCCAGAAGAACTATTTGAGGAGGAAGGCTTTCAATCGAGAGTTTCTGTCCTTCTTCTGCTAACTTGATAAGTTCAATGCCCTTTGTTACATGCCCTACAACCGAATGCACAAGGCTTGAAGGACGATCCTCTCTGGAGATATATGTTCTACCTAATCCATACCCGACTGTTCGAACAGAAATTGCACCTTCTCGTCTTGGCTCGAAATTTTCGTAAGGAACGGGCTCTCCTTTTAGGTCATCATCTGAGATGAAGGAACTGGTAGTAGTATCTACATGGAGAGTTCCCTCACGTGTAAGGGCATAGAAATTTTCTGCCCCTCTTGGAGCATTCCTGGAAAGTTCGACCTCAAAATAAGTAAATATGCTGTTACCGTCTTCAAGAAGAATAGAAAGATCAGTTGTGCAGGTCTTTTCTGAGATTTGTTCCCATTCTATAATTGGTTCAATACCAAGAATTGTATCCTCTCTTGAAAGCCTGAACAAAATATTTCTTCCGGCTATAACTTCTGCAAAAGATCTATCTTCAGGAGTCCCATATTCTGCAGTATGTCTCCTAAGTGAAAAAATAAGATGAGTATTATGAGGATCAAAACCTCCTGCTCCAAACATCACCTCAAACGCTTCAAAACCCCCGGTCTCACGCGAAGGCTTAATTTCGGCTTCAAATGGTCCAAAAGCCAGAGCTTCAGGACTTGCCCAGTGAACTGATTTCCCTTCGTACTCTTTAAAATGCTCAGCCCATAATTTTCCAGAAGATGATTCAGGATTTTTTATTTCAATCCTGAGTTCTCCTCTGGGAGTACTGATAGCGTATTCAGTGACTGTTTTTGTCTTTTCTTTAGCGGCCTCTTTAAGAATTCCGACCGCTGTACCGGCTATATATGGGGCTCTGGAAACTTTAAGGGCATCTCCAAGGGTAGAGCCTGCAGGTAAGGTATATTGTTGCCCGTTCACCTCTACGCTGATCTCATTACTCGTAATCTGCACCTCATTTAGTATTTTCCATACTAAGAGGTGGCAGCATATTTATATTTCTTCTGCAGCCTGGATCCTTTCGTCTTCAGTAAGTTGAGATAGTATATTCTTCGGCTCACCGATGTCAACAATTTTCCCGTTACGCATAAGTGCGACACGGTCACATATCTCGTTTACGAAATCGGTATCATGAGAAACTACAACAAATGTTTCTCCTATATCCTCTCTGGCCTTAAGGATGGAAGTCGTCACCGAGGCTTTGGTGATCGGATCCATAGTCCCTGTAGGTTCATCCATAATGACAATTCTTGGTTCCTTGATCAGAACCTGTGCAAGTGCAATCCTGTGCCTCTCCCCTTCACTCAGTTCATCAGTCATTTTGGGTAAAATAGCTTTTGCCTTATTCTCATCAAAGCCTGCAGCTTTGAGAGTAATTACGGCTTTTCTGACCCCGAGTTCAAAAGGCAAATCAAGGCTAATAGACTCAGTAAGGTTATCTATTACCGAGCTGTGAGTGTAAAGGCCGTATTCCTGGTGCAGGAACCCCATATATTTGGTTGCTCTTCCTTTATTTTCCACTCCTAGCTTTGTCATGTCAACCCATTCATCTCCCACGCGGACCTCAACCTCTCCAGATGTTGGGGGTAATATTCCCATTAGAATTTTTGAGGTTGTAGTCTTGCCTGCTCCGCTCACTCCGACTAACCCGAAGATTTCTCCTTCTTTTACATCAAAAGAGATGCCATCTACAGCTCTTACCACGCCTCGATCAACTGAAATATAACGCTTTGAAAGGTCTCTTACCCTGATTATGGGCTCTCCGACCATGACATTTTTTTCCTGCCTTACAATGGATACACTTTGCATAAAGATTGCAGAAACCTCAAGTGGATCCCCTTCCATAACTACCTCTCCGTTTTCAAGCAGGATGGCTTTGTTCGCCATCTGTTCAATAACTTCAGGCCAGTGTGAAGTCAAGACCATACTCATATTATAATTCTTAACTGCCCTGATCATAGCATCATGAACCAGTTTTGCAGTCATGGGATCGAGGGTACCTGTTGGCTCGTCGGCTAACAGGAGCAGAGGACTCCTCACAAGCTGCCTTGCAAGCACAACCCTCTGTTTTTCTCCACCTGAAAGTTCTCTTGCAACATGCATCATGCGGTGACTTAGATTAACTTCTTCCAGCAGTTCAACTGCTTTTCTCATGGAGTCTTTTCCAGTATATCCTATTTCATTCAGAGAGTTCATGACATTTACAAGAACCCTTTCGTCTCCATAAAGAGCAAAGGTCCGCTGAAGCATGATAGCTATGCGCTTTGTAAGATCTTTCCTTATCGGGTCATAAAGAGAAAGTTTTACAAAATCAGCTTCGAAAGCATCCAGTGTTTCTCCGCAGACCGGGCACCTCTGTCCTATTTTACTGGGGCGCTCTATGTATCCACATTTCGGACAACGGGATAGATGATAAATTACTTCACCTGAAATATTCTCAAAAGACTCTGTGCCGCGCAGTACATGCATCAGGATCGTTTTTCCGGAACCGCTTTTTCCCAGAATTCCAACTATTTCCCCTTCATTGATATTTAAGCTTACATTTTTCAGGGCTTTATGACCGTCGAAATCTACGGTTAGATTTTTGACTTCAATAAATACTGGCATGGATTTTCCTCCGCAATTATGAGCTGCAATAATTTCTGGTGGCTCTTGCCTGCCTGGGCATATCGCTCAAGAGTGAAAAGCAATTACTATAAATGATAATATAATAGCATAAATAACAAATTTCACACGCTTAACGAATTTCACACATTTGGGCAACAACTACATAAGAGTAAAGATTACATAAACATAACGCATTATTTTTTCACTGTTAACATTTAAAGCACATTTAAAGTAATCTGCCGAATTTGTTTAATCCGTACTTTAGTTTCGTCCTGTTATACTGACTCGATGTATTATATTGATTTGTCTTAATTTGTCTTATTATATTGACCCGTCGTGTTATATTAATTCGTTTATATAATAATTCTCTTTACATCCTAACTACAGCGTTTTTACCACATCCACAACCTTTATAATATCGTCAATTATTACGTCTGCTGCTTCTCTTAGTTCTTTAGGTCTTTTGTCGCCTTGCTGTATTGTCATTACTCCTACATCTGCTGCCCTTAACGCCAGTATGTCATTAATTCCATCCCCTACCATGATTACTTTTTCATATCTTTGTTTTAGTTCGAGCACTACTTTTTCCTTCATAAGAGTGTTTGAAAAAGCAAAAACTCTTTCTTGAGGAATATTTATGAACTCAGCCAATTGCAGGAGAGCGAATAAACTGTCTCCGGACGCTATATAAGTGTCTACTTTCATAGAATGGAGAGCCTGGACCGTTTGTAATGTGGTACTGAATACATGCCCGCCTGTACTCAGTATATATGGAACACTTCTAGCCTGAGAGTCAACTATCAGACCTGCTGCCAGGTAAAAAACGTTAGGACAGTGGGATGTAACCGCTTTCAGCACTTCATGTACGTCACCCATTTTTGGGGATGTTCCTCTTATGATATCACACGCCATTTCCGGAGTAAAGTTTCCTTTTGAACAGCTTATACCTATTGAAACTCTGTACTCTTTTATAAACTCAAACAGAGGCATATCTTTTCTTGAGCGCAGGAGTATATCACTTTCAGCGTTTAGAACTACAAGCCCGCATCCGTTCTTTTGCGCGACAATAGCAGTGCTCTCTATGTTTTCAAGAATATTTCCGGTACTGGCTTCTTTTGCTACCCTATACATATGTAGAAGGGTCCCTGCGCTATCAAAGACCACTGCAATTCTTTTGGACATATCAGGTGATTAAGCTGTTAAATAAAAAAATCTTTGCGAAAATGTAAAAATAAAGTAAGAATTTATAAAAATGACAATATGTGAAGAAAAGATAACTTCACAGTACTGAGGCTCCTGATATCAGGACACCAACAAAGAACCCCAGGATTACTCCGGAATTTAAAAAGGGAAGACCTGCCTGCGGTTTTCCTTTCATTACCTGAATGGAAAGAACTGCGTGCCCTATAAGCGTGCCCAGTATGGCGCCAAGTACCGGATAGAAGTTACTTTTCATGAAGACGTTTGCTGAGACTACCAGCAGGGTAGGCATAACTGCATCTCCGAGCCCCATAAAAAAAGCCTCATGCTTTTCTCCCTTTTTGAAATCTTCCTTTAAGAAAGAATATTTCAGGTGTTTTGGAATTACGAACATGATTGGAAGTTTCAGATCCATTATCCCCTCGGCCATATCTACCATATGCTTTGTCTTGTATACCGATATAGCATCATATATTGCAAGAAGCACCAGAAGCACTATTACGGGAACAACTGAGAGGGAAATTCCTATAAGGGCACTTACCCCTGCTGCAACACAAACTCCTACAGTGTCGACTATGTACCATTCTGGATGTTTATAGAGCAGCACTGTTATTCCTATAGATAGCACAACTGAGGCAATGGACTCAAATCCTGAAAGTGACGGAATGAGGGCAAACAAGGCGAAGACTACATAATAAATAGTGCTTATTATGGCCAAATAAATAGAGAGACTGATCACCCATTTCATATTTTTCTTTATTGCCGTAAGGACAAACAGGGTAAAAACCAGGATCATTACAATATAATATATAGAATTGGACACCTGGGTTGGGTCCTCAAAAGCCTGCATTCCACTAACTTCCATTGGAGTTGACAAAAAGAGTGCAAGAATCTGCACTATAAGGATTAGTCCTCCCATGGAAATAATAGGTAAATAATCTTTAATTGATTGTTCAATGGAACTCAATTGCTAAACTCCTTAGTTCTTAACAGTATGCCTTTTCTATTCCTTTATTATACTACTATATTTCCATCTTCGAGTTCTCTTGACTGTTTATATATAACTATCTGAGAATCTGTTTTTCCTCTTAATATTAAACAGAGATTTTATTAAATAGAGATTTTCCGCTAAGTGCTTCCAAGATATATCTCTGAGACACTTACTCTTTTTCAGGAGTATCAATAATAGAAAGTGACGAAATGAAATCATAGTTAAATAATTTGTGATAAAAAACTATACTACATCTATTAAAGAATAGTGATATAGATAAAGAAAAGCAGTGAGTTATTTAACGGATAAATAATACCAGAAACATACATTTCCGTTTTTAAAGAAAAATATTTTGTAAATTTCAAATTAGAACTTATATATAACTCTTATTGTTTCTGTGGCAATAAACAAGTTTTTATCAATCAACTGCCTAATTTAGTTATTTTAACTATCGGAAGCGCAAGGGATCACTAATGCCCAGTCTTTACAAACTGTCAAATAGTTACAAGTAATTATCAAAATCTTGTTTTTCAATTTGAGGAATTTATATATTATTTTCAAATATTTGTACTCCTACATTAGATTCTTGGATAATCTCCTTAGAATGGAGAGCCCACACATAATTTGATTCACAAACTGAGTTTAGAAGAGTATTACTAAGGTACTCAATATTTATTTTATCCATTTTTCTATAGAAAACATATATTAGGTCACCTGTTTCTAGATATATATTTCAAATATTCTAAACTATAGAGTATGTCGATAAATAATATATACTTTTTTATTTTTGTATACGCCGTACAAATAATCAATTGAATAAGGAAAAAGAAGAACATTAGTGAGAATTTTGAGGAACCTCTGATTTCAATAAATGTTTATACATTCTTTATAAACACCCAGCCAAACATGGGGGTTTTCAAATTCTCTAGTATTATCGAAAGGAGCGACTTTAATATGACAAATAAATTAAAGACTTATGCAATTCTTACATTACTTATAATAGGATTTGTGTTTCTGGCTGGATGTGCTGGAAAAAATAGTGAAAGTTCATCTCCTGCTCAAGAAACGTCCTCAGAAGAGACTCCTGCAGAGAAAACTACTGTGTCCGAAGCACAGAGCATTACTCTGAAAGGCTCTGATACAGTTCTGCCTCTTGCACAGGCTGAAGCTGAAGAATTCATGGCTGAAAACTCTGGAAAAAGCGTAACAGTTACCGGAGGAGGGTCCGGGGTTGGGATTGCTGCTCTTATT
>NZ_LMVP01000300.1 GCF_002287235.1 Methanosarcina spelaei | reverse complement strand
CTTAGTGTCAAATTACTTAGTGTCAAATTAACTAAACTTTTTATTGAGTTTAATTGTAGCGACTTTACTGACTCTTAGACTCTTTCCAATAAACGTTATTTTTAATCTGAGATAGCAATTAAATAGATTCACTCTTCATTCTGTTAATGGTGATTTCTTGACCGACAATATCAAAAATATCGAAGAAAATATTTCAAACGCCGTGCTGGACAATATTTATCAACGGCGATCTGTGCGCAATTTTTCTGATAAAGAGATTTCCGACGAAATAATCAAAGAGATTATAAGAGCAGGAACATATGCCCCCACAGCCGTGAATAAGCAGCCATGGCGGTTTGTTGTCATAAAAAATAAGCAGCTCATCGAGGAATATGATGACCGTGCTAAGAAAGCTTTTCTTGCTGCATACAAAGATACCGAAAACCCGGATCTGGCAAAGTTTGTGCAATTTTTATCTAAACCGTCAACTCGAATCTTCTATGGTGCGCCTGTCCTTATTTTAGTGTTTGCGTCCCGTGATGTTATCAATGAGCATGACTGTGCTCTAGCTGCTGAGAATATGATGCTTGCAGCCCAATCTTTAGGGATCGGCAGCTGCTGGATAGACCTGGCTGAAGGTTTGGGTTACGATATTGAATTCCTGAAGGAAGTTGGAGTGCCAGAGGGTCATAAGCTTATCGCACCGCTGATTTTCGGATACCCGACAAAGCAGAACCTTAAAGCACCTGCTCGTAATGCTGATGTCATATTAAAATGGATAAATTAATCTCCAAAATAAGGACATATTAAAAATTTCCCACTATCTCGGGTTTATAATCTATTTAGAGCCTATCCTATGTGTTTTTATTCACTTATCTTTTTTGAAAATATGAAAAGAAGTTTAATATGTTCTATGCTACGAGGATCACAGGTTAAAAAGAAACGAAAAAAATTAGAATAAGAAAAATACGAAAAGGTCTATAGATCCGATAGCAGGGGCAGCTAATGTTTCTTAAACGAATGGATAAATGTGGTTAACGCATCAACTGTTTCGGCTTTAATGTATCATTTTGTATTTGTATCATTTTGTATTTGTATCATTTTGTATTTGTATCATTTTGTATTTGTATCATTTTATA
>NZ_LMVP01000299.1 GCF_002287235.1 Methanosarcina spelaei | reverse complement strand
TTTATAGCTTCAATTTATATCTAAATCGGTTAAATTCCTTTTTTGCCTTTATACTCCATTCTTGATGCTTTTCTTCATTCATAATTACGTTAAGTTCTTCAGATAGAATTTTTTCCAGGAATTTAATCTCATTTTCACGATTGTAAAATATATTCAATAACCTGTATTTTAATAGTTCCTGTTCAATTGTTGTTTTCTTCGGAAAATCGCTAACTATAAGCTTGTTTAAGTGCATCAAACAGTATTGATGCACTAACTTATCCCCAAAAACTTCCTTTAAAATATCTGGGTATCTCTTATCAAAATCCGTAACAATAAACACAGGTTCTGATGTATCTAGATTTTTTCGTAGAAACGTTTTGATGGTTTCTGAACTTTTATCCTCAAAAAGTTCATCTGCTATTGTTCTTTGAGTTTTTGCATCCAGTAATGTTAAACGGTATTTCTGACAACGTCCCTCTTTTGGATGCTGTTCGTCATAGTGCACCATATGTACATTTTCTAAAATTGGAACATTTTCCTGTTCCATTTCTTTGTTGAATGTTCTAAAAATAGTGCTTCTTGATCTTGGAAATATGAAGCTCATTATATCAGAAATTCCATCATAAGAAACTTTATGGTATCTGAGCACCTGGAAAAAATTATTAAATGAATCAAAAAGTAAAGTTTTCAGACCTTCCCAAAAACTATGATCTTCTTCGTCTGTACTACCACAATTTTGGCATTTGTATCGACCAATGCTGATTTTTCCAAGACCTTTTTTGATGTATAGATTATAGCCGTTATGAACCATAGGAGCACTGCAAATAGGGCAGGCTGGAGGAATTTTTCTACGAAAAATTCCTCTTGTGGTATATTCGTAATCATTGCTATAACTATCAAAAAGGTATGAGAGAGCAGGGAGTTCCGATAAGTTATTAAGAGTAAGATTTATAATTACCATTGTTTTTGCCGTAACATCATTACATAATTAGAGAATTATAACTTTATGTAGTGATGTTACACTTACTTTCATCACTAGATTTTGGAACTGAGTCGCCAGAATCTGCAAATTATGAATGTCAGGACACTTTAAACGTATTGTTGCACGCCGCAACATCTTCTACAAACTCTCTCGAATCTG
>NZ_LMVP01000298.1 GCF_002287235.1 Methanosarcina spelaei | reverse complement strand
TTGATGATCAGTATAAAAAGAGAGCTGAATGTGAAAAGATACATGGACATATTAAGGGTACAGTAAAATTCGATATTAGAAGAGTAAGAAATCAGAGTAGAAAACTCTACTCTCTATTGAGTTTCATAGCATATCAACTGATGGTGTTGACAGAATTGCAAAATAAAGTTGAAAGCAAAAATTCATTTGGGAGATACTTTTAAAGAAGTGGATATCAAATTAGATTAGAGATTTTAAAAGCTAATTTGAGATCCTATTTCTTAAAACCGATTTCCATGCAATCTATATGCCTTTTTCGATCAATGCAGCTATTATACTTTATTAAGCATTTTTGTCTTATTGCTAATTACTAAGGTGCCTAGCTACGCTTCATTGGATTTGAAGTTTATACTACATCACTATGTGTAAATTTTATATTATGGGCAGAATCCTTATTATTACTATTATCACTTGATAACTCACACTGACTCAGAATTACTGGATTATCTGCCCATACGGTATTACTTAGTTGTTCGGAGTTATTCTGATCACTCTTCCTTCCTCGCTTGTATCATTTCTAGCTGGAGTTTCCATCGTTCTAGCTGGAGTTCCTTCTTCAGTTGGAGTATCTCCCTCAGCTGGAGTCACTGCTACAACTGGAGTTTCTGCTACAACTGGAGTTTCTGCTACTACTTCTTCAACTGGAGTTACAGCTTCAACTTCAGTTACGACCTCAACTTCAGTTACAACCTGTGCTGGAGTGCCTGCTTGTGCTGGAGTTATATCTTTTACTTCTTCAGCTGGAGTTCCTGTTAGGTTTGGAGTTTCCTCTCTTTGACCGGTGCATCCTATTGCAAGGAATATACCGAACATTACTATCAATATAACAAGTGCTTTTCTCATACTTTCCCCCCACTTATAATTATGTGTTTTATAAAAGATGCTTTATAATTGATATTGAAGTTTTATAACAATTACTGCTAGATTCTGAACATAATTCCTCTTATGATCTGTTCATTCTAGTACCTAATTTCTCTGAGAATAGAGATCTTCCGCTAACTTAACACTCTTGTTCTATTCTAATTCCATTTTCGGTGGTCGTGTCCCTAAATCATTGACTTAGTTTTATATAATCTTGAATCTATTATTAT
>NZ_LMVP01000297.1 GCF_002287235.1 Methanosarcina spelaei | reverse complement strand
ATGACGTCGAGCTTGTAAGATATGCAACAAGAGTAGTGTATATTAGAGACGGTGAAATCGAAAAAATTGAAGCACGTCAGAAAAATAGCCAAGGTCCGAAAAGTGAAACAAATATGGAAAACGAATCAAATGCAGAGAACGAGCCAAATACAGAAAACGAACTGAATGCAGAAAACCAATCAAACGCAGAAAATGAACCAGATACGGAAAACGAACCAAACAAAGAAAACGAACCAAACAAAGAAAACAAAACAAGTGTAGAAAATGAACAAAGTACAAAAAATGAACAAAATATGAAAAATGAACCAAGTATAAAAAACGAATCATATCTGGATTGAGGAATTAAAATGAGAAAATTCTCTTTGTTAACATTTTTACTACTGCTTTCAACGTTCCTATGCCTGGGAGTTGGCACAGCATTTGGCGGATCAAATGGGAATATAAACTCTGCCGCTGTGCAGGTAAATGTAACTAATCAAAACCCTGATACTGCCCGTCCCGGTGAACCTGTTGAACTTACTCTCAGTGTGCAGAATATAGGAAATGCTGACCTCAAAGACATAAAGGTGACACTCAATCCGGAATATCCTTTCAGTAAACTTTCCGGAGAAGACCTTGAAAAGAGCATCTCTTATCTAAATGCGAGACAGGATGATGATGATGCTGGAGTTTTGAAATTCAAACTCATGACTGATGCCAACGCGTCGGAAGGCACATATGATCTTGATATTGTCACCACTTATAAGAGCGGGTCCTCGTCAAATACGATTACAACTACGAAAACAATTCAGTTAGAAGTTCAGGGTAAAGAATATGCTCAGGTTGTGACCGTAAGCAAGGCTGATATTGATATCGCAAAGGAAGAGCCTCTAGAGTTTATTGTGACAAATACGGGAACTTCTCCGCTGAAAAACCTGGTTTTCTCCTGGAATGATCCGAAAGGCGTGGTTTTACCTGTATACTCCGACAATACAAAACATATCAAGTATCTGGAAGCAGGTCAATCCGTAAAAGTCGACTATACCGTAATGGCAGACGTAAGTGCTGATCCAGGTCTCTATACATTGAATGTGAATCTTTCGTATGAGGATGCTGACTCTAAATCGAAAAATATTCAGACCACAGCAGGACTTTTTGTAGGAGGAACAACGGATTTCG
>NZ_LMVP01000296.1 GCF_002287235.1 Methanosarcina spelaei | reverse complement strand
TTTCTAGCTTCAATTTATATCTAAATCGGTTAAATTCCTTTTTTGCCTTTATACTCCATTCTTGATGCTTTTCTTCATTCATAATTACGTTAAGTTCTTCAGATAGAATTTTTTCCAGGAATTTAATCTCATTTTCACGATTGTAAAATATATTCAATAACCTGTATTTTAATAGTTCCTGTTCAATTGTTGTTTTCTTCGGAAAATCGCTAACTATAAGCTTGTTTAAGTGCATCAAACAGTATTGATGCACTAACTTATCCCCAAAAACTTCCTTTAAAATATCTGGGTATCTCTTCATTGGTCATCGGTTAAGGAAAAATCGTTATCAATTGCATTGATTTTCATAAAATTTATTAAATTATTCATCAAATGCAAAACTGGAATCTGATATCGATTTCAATTTAAACACTAAACATTTGGGTTTGAGTTTTTCCGTCGAAATCGAGATCAGCAGCTCAAAATCCTTAACCGAATACAAATGGGTATCTCTTATCAAAATCCGTAACAATAAACACAGGTTCTGATGTATCTAGATTTTTTCGTAGAAACGTTTTGATGGTTTCTGAACTTTTATCCTCAAAAAGTTCATCTGCTATTGTTCTTTGAGTTTTTGCATCCAGTAATGTTAAACGGTATTTCTGACAACGTCCCTCTTTTGGATGCTGTTCGTCATAGTGCACCATATGTACATTTTCTAAAATTGGAACATTTTCCTGTTCCATTTCTTCGTTGAATGTTCTAAAAATAGTGCTTCTTGATCTTGGAAATATGAAGCTCATTATATCAGAAATTCCATCATAAGAAACTTTATGGTATCTGAGCACCTGGAAAAAATTATTGAATGAATCAAAAAGTAAAGTTTTCAGACCTTCCCAAAAACTATGATCTTCTTCGTCTGTACTACCACAATTTTGGCATTTGTATCGACCAATGCTGATTTTTCCAAGACCTTTTTTGATGTATAGATTATAGCCGTTATGAACCATAGGAGCACTGCAAATAGGGCAGGCTGGAGGAATTTTTCTACGAAAAATTCCTCTTGTGGTATATTCGTAATCATTGCTATAACTATCAAAAAGGTATGAGAGAGCAGGGAGTTCCGATAAGTTATTAAGAGTAAGATTTATAATTACCATTGTTTTTGCCGTAACATCATTACATA
>NZ_LMVP01000295.1 GCF_002287235.1 Methanosarcina spelaei | reverse complement strand
AATAGGTGCTCCTTTATTAATTAGTTGATATTTTTGTCGACTTATAATTTAATAATTCTGTGAGTGACCATTTTTTCTTAGTAATTCCAGACTCTTGTGCAGGCGTCTTTTTCTCAAAGACTCCATCTTCCTTTTCTTTTGTTAATCCCATATGATTCCTACAAAAATTAAAATGAGTAATATAAAGCTTCATTTGGTTGAACAAGTATTTGGTTTTCTTGGAAAAGCCTATTGTTTTCCTTGAGATTCTATTGTTGTCTTGTCTGAAAGTTAGGTTTTGTCTTTCCAGTAAACTCGTTGATATTCTTTTTTGATCAATATTTTCACCGAAAACAACTTTCTTTTCAACTTTATGGAGCTTCTTCCATTTTCTATTTTTGATAACTTGAGCATATTTCAGGTTTTTACTGGATACTAATCTTGGTTTCTTTGGTCTTCCTCTCTTTCCTGTTCTAGGAAACTCCATCCATTCTCCGTATTTTTTCAAAAGAGCTTCAGAATAGAACTTTAATCCATCTGTAACGAAAATGGGTTTTGAATCTGAAAGACGTTTATCTGTACCCTCTATCAGTTCGTCTGCTACATACTGTTTTCTTGGTCCAATTTTAAAATCAATTATTAGCCTTGATTCAGGTGCAAAGCTTACCCACATCCATGCTCCATCATCTTCAACTTTGCTTCTTGGAGCAACTTTTTTTTATTATTACCCACAGCTCGTCCATCTCAACTCTAGAAACATTGATATCTTTCATCAAATCTTCATTTACGTTATCACATTGTTTTGCTGCACGAGATAACCAGTTACTGACTGTAACTGGTTGAATTTCCAGCACATCTGCAATACCTTCATTTGACATTCCTCTAATAGCCATTTTCAAAGCTAACTTAATGATGAATTCATCCTTACGAAGATTGTCAAAGAAAGTGTCTGTTCGATCGTTGAATACTCTGCCGCATTCGCGGCAGATGTATTTATGAACACTCCTGTTCTTGATTTGATATGTGCCGTTACCTACGATATTATTCTTTCCAGAAATACCATGAAATTTACAATCTTTGTTTGGACAGAAACGCCAGTGAATTTTGGTTTTGGTCCTCTTTTACCCATTAAATATTATTATATTATATCTAATATATAAATATCAACTATATAATAGTGGAGCACC
>NZ_LMVP01000294.1 GCF_002287235.1 Methanosarcina spelaei | reverse complement strand
TTTCTAGCTTCAATTTATATCTAAATCGGTTAAATTCCTTTTTTGCCTTTATACTCCATTCTTGATGCTTTTCTTCATTCATAATTACGTTAAGTTCTTCAGATAGAATTTTTTCCAGGAATTTAATCTCATTTTCACGATTGTAAAATATATTCAATAACCTGTATTTTAATAGTTCCTGTTCAATTGTTGTTTTCTTCGGAAAATCGCTAACTATAAGCTTGTTTAAGTGCATCAAACAGTATTGATGCACTAACTTATCCCCAAAAACTTCCTTTAAAATATCTGGGTATCTCTTATCAAAATCCGTAACAATAAACACAGGTTCTGATGTATCTAGATTTTTTCGTAGAAACGTTTTGATGGTTTCTGAACTTTTATCCTCAAAAAGTTCATCTGCTATTGTTCTTTGAGTTTTTGCATCCAGTAATGTTAAACGGTATTTCTGACAACGTCCCTCTTTTGGATGCTGTTCGTCATAGTGCACCATATGTACATTTTCTAAAATTGGAACATTTTCCTGTTCCATTTCTTTGTTGAATGTTCTAAAAATAGTGCTTCTTGATCTTGGAAATATGAAGCTCATTATATCAGAAATTCCATCATAAGAAACTTTACATTGGTCATCGGTTAAGGATTTTTCTTGCCTGAAAGCTATCGATTTTACATTAGAAACAAACCTTAAATTTTGGCCTGTTTGCATGAAATCGATATTCTGTTCCTTTCAAAAGTTATTCAAATATTTGATAAATGTGGTGGAAATGAACGCAATTTATCACGATTCCTCACTTAACCGAAGACACATGAGAAACTTTATGGTATCTGAGCACCTGGAAAAAATTATTAAATGAATCAAAAAGTAAAGTTTTCAGACCTTCCCAAAAACTATGATCTTCTTCGTCTGTACTACCACAATTTTGGCATTTGTATCGACCAATGCTGATTTTTCCAAGACCTTTTTTGATGTATAGATTATAGCCGTTATGAACCATAGGAGCACTGCAAATAGGGCAGGCTGGAGGAATTTTTCTACGAAAAATTCCTCTTGTGGTATATTCGTAATCATTGCTATAACTATCAAAAAGGTATGAGAGAGCAGGGAGTTCCGATAAGTTATTAAGAGTAAGATTTATAATTACCATTGTTTTTGCCGTAACATCATTACATA
>NZ_LMVP01000293.1 GCF_002287235.1 Methanosarcina spelaei | reverse complement strand
TATGTAATGATGTTACGGCAAAAACAATGGTAATTATAAATCTTACTCTTAATAACTTATCGGAACTCCCTGCTCTCTCATACCTTTTTGATAGTTATAGCAATGATTACGAATATACCACAAGAGGAATTTTTCGTAGAAAAATTCCTCCAGCCTGCACTATTTGCAGTGCTCCTATGGTTCATAACGGCTATAATCTATACATCAAAAAAGGTCTTGGAAAAATCAGCATTGGTCGATACAAATGCCAAAATTGTGGTAGTACAGACGAAGAAGATCATAGTTTTTGGGAAGGTCTGAAAACTTTACTTTTTGATTCATTTAATAATTTTTTCCAGGTGCTCAGATACCATAAAGTTTCTTATGATGGAATTTCTGATATAATGAGCTTCATATTTCCAAGATCAAGAAGCACTATTTTTAGAACATTCAACAAAGAAATGGAACAGGAAAATGTTCCAATTTTAGAAAATGTACATATGGTGCACTATGACGAACAGCATCCAAAAGAGGGACGTTGTCAGAAATACCGTTTAACATTACTGGATGCAAAAACTCAAAGAACAATAGCAGATGAACTTTTTGAGGATAAAAGTTCAGAAACCATCAAAACGTTTCTACGAAAAAATCTAGATACATCAGAACCTGTGTTTATTGTTACGGATTTTGATAAGAGATACCCAGATATTTTAAAGGAAGTTTTTGGGGATAAGTTAGTGCATCAATACTGTTTGATGCACTTAAACAAGCTTATAGTTAGCGATTTTCCGAAGAAAACAACAATTGAACAGGAACTATTAAAATACAGGTTATTGAATATATTTTACAATCGTGAAAATGAGATTAAATTCCTGGAAAAAATTCTATCTGAAGAACTTAACGTAATTATGAATGAAGAAAAGCATCAAGAATGGAGTATAAAGACTCTGTTCCAAAATCCAGTGATTTTTGCATTTTTGATAGAAAATCTGAATTAGCAAGAAGAATCCAGTTTTTATCAAAATCAATATTCGCTATCTAAAGACTTGAATCATTAAGTTGTATTACACGGATGGTGACCATTTACAAAATCTAGTGATTTTGAATTTTACATCCATCACTAGATTTTGGTACTGAGTCAGTATAAAGGCAAAAAAGGAATTTAACCGATTTAGATATAAATTGAAGCTAGAAA
>NZ_LMVP01000292.1 GCF_002287235.1 Methanosarcina spelaei | reverse complement strand
TCTCGCGGCGCTCAAAGGAGCGCCGCTAACTATACCCTGAATAGTTACATCTACTTTTGCATTTAGTAACGTCCATATTAGTTTTGGGACGCAGCTTGCTTCATTAGTATCATTAGCCCTGGAAAACTCCCGCCTTATAGAGAATCTAAAAATAGAACTTACTAAACACAAACAGGTAGAAGAAGCACTGCTTAAGAGTGAGGCAAAGTATCGGCAAATTGTGGAAACTTCGCAGGAAGGGATATGGCTAACTGATCACAACAATCGAACCGTCTTTGTCAACCAGAAAGCATCTGAAATGCTGGGATATAGTATAGAGGAGATCCTGAAACAATCACCTCAAAAGTTCATATCTTCAGAGTTTAACGCAGGGGCGGACAATAAACTGCGTGGGTATATGCCGGAAGTTGACCACTTAATCGACTACCGGTTTACCCGGAAGGATGGATCGGACCTGTGGTGCATTCTTTCCTCCAGTCCGTTACTCGATGACCACGGAAAATATGCTGGGTCACTGACCATGATTATGGACATTACCGACCGCAAGCGAGCAGAGGAAGCCCTTAAAAAAGCCTGCAATAGCTTAGAAGAAAAAATTAAAAAACGCACAGAAGAGCTGGAAATTGCTTACAATTCATTAAAAGAAAGTGAGGGGAGTCTTGCAGAAGCTCAAGAGATTGCTCATATTGGAAATTGGTGTCGTAATATTGAAACCGGGGAAGTACGCTGGTCTGATGAGGTTTATCGTATTTTTGGGTTTGAGCCTCAAGAATTCGGAGTCGACTACAATGTATTTTTGAGCTGTGTACATCCGGATGAACGTGAATATTTAATTGAAGCAGTCAAACAAGCTTTAAATGAAAAGTTCTTTGACGCTGAATATAGAATAATCCGATCTAATGGAGTAGAGCGTATCCTTCATGAAGATATCAAAGTTATTTGTAATAATGAGAATGTTCCGATTCGACTGAGCGGAACAGTTCAGGACATTACTGAACGTAAAAAAGCAGAAGAAGCTCTAATAAAACTCGAAAAAACCCGGATAAAGGAAATTCATCATAGAATCAAAAACAACTTACAGGTAATCTCTTCCCTGCTGGACCTCCAGGCTGAGACGTTCAAGGATGAAACGGTTAGACAAGCTTTCATTGGTCATCGGTTCAGGCTTCACTTCCTTCTCCTGTTATTCTTTTTTGATCCA
>NZ_LMVP01000291.1 GCF_002287235.1 Methanosarcina spelaei | reverse complement strand
TGGCTTTGATTTCGGCTAAGGAAAGAAAGCTGCGTTTTGAAGATGTGTTTAATAAAAAGTTCAGTGTTTTGAAAGAGCCTTTTATATACTCGGTTTTGGCTGGTGTAATGTATTCAGCATACCAGCTTTGTTGGCCAGGAGGATCGCTTTTCTTATTGATCGTTCTTGTTTATGCAATACTTCAGTATATTCTGGACAATTTCCGGAATGAATCAAGCGACTACCTTGGATTTACAGGTGTAGTCACCTGTCTGGTAAGTACAATACTTATCCTTCCATTTGTCCATCCGGATATGGGCTTTTCTATGTATTATTACTCATGGTTCCACGTTATCACATCCCTTGGAACAATGGCCGGCTTTGCGGCTTTGAGTCTCATAGAAAGGGAATTCAAAATAAGGAAAATAAATGCTTACTACTACCCTCTGCTGATTCTTGGAGCAGGAATTCTCGGACTTATAATTACCAAAATCGCATCGCCATCCCTTTATTCTCTAATTATAAATGCTCCGAGTACTGTTTTTGGGATTCAACAGGGAGGACCTTCTACAATTGGTGAAGCTACTTCTATATTCTACCAGAACGGCGTCTTTACCCTGTATAAAGCTTTTTCAAATTTCACCCCTATAGGATTTCTAGCTTCTATACTCGGGATGTTTGTTCTGGCTGCAAACCTGTTCAGAAGACCAAAGCCCCACGAATTACTTGTTCTTGTCTGGAGCTTCTTTATTCTCCTTGCAATTTATGGCCAGAATCGTTTTGCATATTACTATTCAATAAACGTTTCAATCCTGAGTGCCTACCTTGGAGGTCTGCTGCTTGACAAAGTTAAATGGAACGACCTTGACCAGAAGTTCAAAAGTAATGTAAAGTCACTTTCAGATGTCCCAGGTGCATTGAAACTTGTCAAAATACAGCAAATTTTTGCAGTCCTGTTTATATTGATATTTCTGATTTATCCCGTATATGGATCTGCAATGCTATATTCAAATACGATAAAGTCAACTGGCTCAAACGAACCCAATGAACCGTGGATGGAAGCTTGTGACTGGCTACGTTCAAATACTCCTGATCCGGGAATGAACTACAATGCCATTTACGAAGCTCCGATAAACGGAGAAATGTTCCAGTATCCAGATACGGCATATGGTGTTATGTCATGGTGGGACTACGGGCACTATATAGAGACAATAGGCAACAGGA
>NZ_LMVP01000290.1 GCF_002287235.1 Methanosarcina spelaei | reverse complement strand
TTTCTAGCTTCAATTTATATCTAAATCGGTTAAATTCCTTTTTTGCCTTTATACTCCATTCTTGATGCTTTTCTTCATTCATAATTACGTTAAGTTCTTCAGATAGAATTTTTTCCAGGAATTTAATCTCATTTTCACGATTGTAAAATATATTCAATAACCTGTATTTTAATAGTTCCTGTTCAATTGTTGTTTTCTTCGGAAAATCGCTAACTATAAGCTTGTTTAAGTGCATCAAACAGTATTGATGCACTAACTTATCCCCAAAAACTTCCTTTAAAATATCTGGGTATCTCTTATCAAAATCCGTAACAATAAACACAGGTTCTGATGTATCTAGATTTTTTCGTAGAAACGTTTTGATGGTTTCTGAACTTTTATCCTCAAAAAGTTCATCTGCTATTGTTCTTTGAGTTTTTGCATCCAGTAATGTTAAACGGTATTTCTGACAACGTCCCTCTTTTGGATGCTGTTCGTCATAGTGCACCATATGTACATTTTCTAAAATTGGAACATTTTCCTGTTCCATTTCTTTGTTGAATGTTCTAAAAATAGTGCTTCTTGATCTTGGAAATATGAAGCTCATTATATCAGAAATTCCATCATAAGAAACTTTATGGTATCTGAGCACCTGGAAAAAATTATTAAATGAATCAAAAAGTAAAGTTTTCAGACCTTCCCAAAAACTATGATCTTCTTCGTCTGTACTACCACAATTTTGGCATTTGTATCGACCAATGCTGATTTTTCCAAGACCTTTTTTGATGTATAGATTATAGCCGTTATGAACCATAGGAGCACTGCAAATAGGGCAGGCTGGAGGAATTTTTCTACGAAAAATTCCTCTTGTGGTATATTCGTAATCATTGCTATAACTATCAAAAAGGTATGAGAGAGCAGGGAGTTCCGATAAGTTATTAAGAGTAAGATTTATAATTACCATTGTTTTTGCCGTAACATCATTACATAATTAGAGAATTATAAATTTATGTAGTGATGTTACACTTACTTTCATCACTAGATTTTGGAACTGAGTCCTATCGTCTCATTTTAAATATATTTATCGGCTATTGGCTATCTTTTAGGGTCGCCAAAATTATACTTTCTCACTACACAATGCATCGACAATTTTCAAATTTAAAAAAATGCATAAAATTTTTTATTTAGTGTTACTGAACTCCTGAAGACTAATAATTAGTAATACATAAATTTCGGAATGTATTTATAGTAAATTGTTTTAATTGTGTTATCTTAACTTTACTGAAAAAAGTAATATTTTATATCATATTTTTATCAAGAAAATGTTATTTAATAAAAGATTCCGGTCATCTGGACAGGTTTAAAAAATACTTACTTGACAATCCAATTCTTGCTTAAATGTTCAGGACTCTGGTAAAATAGAGGAGGTGTCTATATTCAGAAAAATCAGCAGTATCTACTGATAGGGACAGGAGTCATAATTATATCGGCTATCCTTATTTTTACATTAATGGGTCATCCGATTAGCTCGTCATCCCATGTTTCTGATGGATCTATTTCAGGGAGCTCGGATAAACTCGTTTCCGAGGACTCGGATGAACCAGCTTCTAAAGGCTCTGATGAACTTGTGGTGAATGTAAATTCGCATACCGGTGAGCCCGAAACCGGATTTGATCCGCTTCTGGGATGGGGGTGCGGGCATGTGAATTTTGAGCCACTTCTACAGAGCACTCTTTTTAAGTCAGCTGACGATGGAAGCATAATAAACGATCTTGCTACGAATTACTCTGTCAGTTCGGATGGAAATACCTGGACTGTGCATATTAGAGATGATGTCAGGTTCACGGACGGTGAAAACTTAACCGCAGAAGATGTGGCATTTACGTTTAATACCGCAATTGGAAGTAACTCCGAACTGGATATGAGTAATCTCGAAAAAGCCACGGCAATAAATAACACTGCAGTTGAATTCAAGCTGAAAGAGCCTCAGTCCAGTTTCATATGGAGACTCAGATACGTTGGGATTGTGCCGGAACATGCATATAAAAAAGAAACCTACGGAGCCAATCCGATAGGATCTGGACCATATAAACTCGTAGAATGGGACAAGGGGCAGCAGGCAATCTTAGAATTAAACGAAAATTACTATGGAAAAAAGCCATATTTCAAAAAAATAACCATGCTGTTTTTGGATAAAGATACTGCGTTTGCAGCAGTAAAATCCGGGGATGTGGACATAGCTGAAATTGAAATTAGCCATGCAAACCAGACCGTAGATGGATATAAGTTAGTAAATCTTCCGGCAGCAAGGGCTCAGGGACTATCCTTCCCTCTGCAGTATAACACAGGCAAAAAAAGCCTTAAGGGAGACCCAATAGGCAATAATGTCACAGCAGACATAACAATTCGAAAAGCCTTAAACATCGGTATCGACAGAAAAGCTCTGCTTGATGGAGTCATATACGGAAAAGGAGCCGTAGAATATACCGGAGTAGACCAGCGGGACTTCGGGAACCCTGACGCGAAAATTAACAGTTCAAGTCCCGAGGAAGCCAAAAAAATACTGGAAAACGCAGGCTGGAAAGACACCGACGGTGATGGAATTCGGGAGAAGAACGGAACTGAAGCTGAATTCAAGTTATACTACTCTGCTACTGACCAGACAAGGCAAGCTCTATCAGTAGCTGTAAGCGAACAGGCTAAAGAGTTAGGAATAAAAATAGACCTTGTAGGAGCAAGTTGGGACGAAATCTACGCTAACCAGTATAGTTCAGCTGTATTATACGCTTACAGCAGTATAGATACCTTTAATCTCTACCAGCAGTACCACAGCAAAGAGGCTGACGATACCTACAGGAACCCTGGCCTTTATAATAATTCTATTGTAGACGGATATCTGGAAACAGCTCTTAGGTCAACAGATCAGGACCAGGCTACAAAATACTGGAAGTTAGCTGCATATGACGGAAGTACCGGTTTTGGGCCAGCAGGAGATGCTACCTGGTTATGGCTGGTAACGATTGATTACCTCTACATGGCAGATGAAACCCTGGATATGGGTACTCCGCAAAGAAATGCAGGAGCAGATGTTTTAGGAAATATCTATGAATGGAAAAGAGTAGACACAGCAAGCTCGACTTCCAAGTGAGACTTTATCCGATAATTAATGGATAACCGAGCCTTTAATTCTGATCTTGCAGGCTCAGTTACTCACTTTTTCCTTTATTGCTATCAACAGTCGAGTTTAATGACTGACTATAAAAGGTACTAAAACGTTTATTTTCCAGGATTTAACTCTATTCTGGTTTAATAAATAAAAAAACCTTGAATAATCCCCAGAAATAGTTCACAGGCCAATATTCACGTTAAAATGGACACCACTATAGAATAATTATGTATGAGGGAGTAGCGTGTCAAACAATGAAAAAATAGCGAGCTTCATCGGAAAAAAAGCACTCAGGTTGACAAGCCTTTTGATTATAGTTTGTTTTGCAAGTTTCATGCTTATCCAGTATTCGCCTATAGATCCCGTTAGAGCCTATATTGGGGAGATGCCAGTAACCGCAGAGCACAAAGCTAAACTTGAAGCGTACTGGGGGGTTAACACTCCTCCACAGGAAAAATTCCTCAACTGGGCCGGAGATATTCTTAAAGGAGACTTTGGAACTTCTCTAATTTATAGAACTCCAGTTATTGACGTCATTGAAGAACGATTTACAGCTTCTCTTATCCTGATGGGGATTTCCTGGCTGCTTTCAGGAATTATGGGGTTTGCTTTAGGAATTATAGCGGGCGCGAATCAAGGTACGTGGGTTGATAAGGCAATAAAAACTTATTGTTATGCTCTGGCTGCTGCACCTACGTTCTGGCTGGCACTGCTGCTTCTAATAGTGTTTTCGGTATATCTGGGCTGGTTCCCAATAGGATTAAGAGTACCTATAGGGGTTACAGCCGACAATGTGACGTTTTTTGATTGGCTTAAGCGTTTAATTCTCCCTGCGATAACTTTGAGTTTATTAGACATTGCCAAAATTACAATGTTCACTCGAGAAAAATTAATCGAAGTTCTATCCAGTGATTATGTCTTATTTGCAAAAGCAAGAGGTGAAAAAGGGCTGGATCTGATTTTGAGGCATGGAGTTCGAAACGTTGCACTTCCGGCCATTACTCTGCAGTTTTTAGGGTTCAGTGAATTGTTCGGAGGCACAGTCCTTGTTGAACAGGTATTCTCTTATCCCGGAATCGGACAGACTGCAGTATCAGCAGGACTGAAATCCGATGTACCGCTGCTTTTGGGAATAGTCATCTTCAGTACTTTATTTGTTTTCTTTGGAAACCTGATTGCTGATATTATCTATGAATTTATTGATCCCAGGATAAAACAACAGGAGGCATTGGTATGAGTACTGCTGTTGTGACAGTTAACAGGGGACTATTCGGAGGATTAAACCTCAGGAAAAAAACGCTTCTGATAATAGGTTCCACTTCACTTTTATTGCTTGCAATTGTGGTTTCCAGCGTGTTTTTAGGCGAGGAGCCGCTACAGACCAATTTCGGCTCAAAAAACCTTGCCCCTTCTCTGGAACATCCGTTCGGAACGGACTGGATGGGAAGAGACATGTTTATAAGGACTCTGGAAGGACTGGGCCTAAGTATATTGGTTGGAGGGCTCGCTTCCACAATTAGCACTCTATTGACCGTAATTCTGGGATTACTTTCAAGTGCAGGAAAAACTGCAGACTCCTTTGTATCCTGGTTGGTAGACCTCTTTCTTTCAATTCCGCATCTGCTTTTAATAGTTCTTATTTCCATAGGAATTGGAGGGGGAGCAGCAGGAGTTATCACCGGAGTTGCATTAACTCATTGGCCGAGCTTAACAAGGGTCGTAAGAGCAGAAACCAAGCAGTTGAAAACCCAGGAGTATATTCATATCTCCAGGAATCTTGGCAGGTCAAAATGGTGGATAGCTACAAGACACATTCTACCTCATCTGGTTCCCCAGATACTGTTAGGCACAATTTTAATGTTTCCACATGCGATTTTACACGAAGCTTCAGTCACATTCCTGGGATTCGGGCTTTCACCACATGAACCGGCAATCGGTATAATTCTTTCCGAATCTATGAGGTACCTTTCAGCAGGATACTGGTGGCTTGCGTTTTTCCCTGGATTATCTCTGTTAATTGTAGTCCTGGCGTTTGATATGATTGGAGAAAATTTAGGAAAGCTGATAAATCCGAAAATTGCTCATGAATAATTTTTCTTCAGTTATTAGACTGGAAATGTGCTAGATTAGAAATGTGCTGGATTAGAAATGTGCTGAATTAGAAATATGCTGAATTAGAAATATGCTGAATTAGAAATATGCTGAATTAGAAATGTATTGGATAAAAGTGTACTGGACAAAAATATGTTAAATCTATATCTGGAGAGTGTGAAATGTGGGAAATAAAGCTGAAATAAACCCTAAAAAAGAGTTATCCACTGGACTTGAAACAGTTGCTGGAGATCGGAAAAAAACTGAAGCTCTGTTGACAGTAGAAGATCTTTCACTTTCGTTCACTCAATATGCGTCAGGACTCAGGCAGACTGAACTGAAAGTAATTTCTAACTTGAGTATCCAGGCTTATAAAGGTGAAATTTTAGCTATCGTAGGGTCAAGCGGATCGGGTAAAAGTCTTCTGGCTCATGCGATTTTAGGAATTTTGCCTTTGAATGCAAAATTAGATGGTAAGATGGAATACGATGGTAAAAAACTTACTCAGGAAAGAAAAAAAGAAATGAGAGGCAAAGAAATAGCCTTGATTCCGCAAGCTATAACCTATCTTGACCCTTTAATGAAAATCTCGAATCAGGTAATAGGAAGTGTTGAAAAGGAAAAAGAAAGTATAATGAAGAAACTTCAGAGAGAAGTTTTTCAGAGATACGGTTTAAAACCCGAAGTAGAAAGAATGCTTCCTCATGAGCTATCTGGAGGAATGACCAGAAGAGTTCTGGTCTCCACTGCCGTAATAAGCTCTTCAAAACTTATAATTGCAGATGAACCAACCCCTGGCTTAGATGATAAAACTTTGAATGAGACCCTGAGTTACTTCAAAGACATGGCAGATAAGGGGTGTGCAGTGATACTCATAACTCATGATATCGAGGCTGCACTAAAAATCTCCCATAAAATCGCAGTATTTTACGCAGGTACGGTTCTGGAAGTAGCGAATGTTGAAGACTTTAAAAACAATGGTGAGAACTTGAGGCACCCGTATACCCGTGCACTCTGGAATGCTCTTCCCCAGAATAAGTTTCAGGCAATCAAAGGCCATCAACCGATGCAGGATGAAGTCATTGACGGATGTATCTTTTATGACAGATGTTCCAAAAAGAAAGCTATATGTTCCAGGGGAATTCCTCAATTGAAACAGGTCAACGGAGGGGTGGTGAGGTGTAATAATGCATCTTAAAGGTGAGAACATAAGTTTCGAGTATAAAAAAAATGATCCGGTTTTAAAAGATGTTAATATTTCTTTGCGCAGCGGGGAGGTACTGGGCCTTATTGGGGACAGTGGAAGCGGCAAATCAACTCTCTGTAAGATCTTAGCAGGCTATGAAATTAAGTACCAGGGAAAAGTAACTATGGATGGAAACGAAATTCCGTCAAAAGGTTATAACCCCGTCCAGCTTGTCTTTCAACATCCGGAAAAAGCTGTAAATCCGAAATGGAGAATGAAAGATATTCTAAACGAAGGACATCTTGTTTCACAGGATATTTTAGAGGCCTTTGGAATAAAAAACAACTGGCTTAACCGATGGCCCAATGAGCTTTCCGGAGGAGAACTCCAGAGGTTTGCCCTTGCAAGAGCTCTAAGCCCTAAAACCAGATATTTAATAGCTGATGAAATTACTACAATGGTAGACGCCATTACCCAAGCTCAAATCTGGAACATTGTTTTAAACATTGTCGAAGAACTTAACATCGGAGTACTGGTCGTAAGCCATGACAGGAATTTAATTAGTAGGTTATGCCACGATACCATTTATCTAAAAGACATAAACAATGTTTGACAAAAACCAAACAATATCTGATCAAAACCAAATAATATCTGATAAAAACCAAACAATGTTTGACAAAAACTAAATAATATCTGATAAAAAATTGAACTGACCGTTAGGTAGAATATTCAATATTTAACTTTGAAGCCTTTTGTTTTAATATAACGAAGCGTAAAAACAACCCGGCTTTAGCTGGAGGTTGTAGCGCCAATGTAATTTTTTTTCCATGTAGTATTAAAGACCTGTTTTAGTACAGAGCTCTTGAGTCTGATTTTAATTTGCTGCAAAGTCTATGCACAGGTTTTACTACAAAAATTATATTAATAAAACAAGAAAACAGAAGTTTTTTCAGCTTAACTGGTAACTCTCAGTACTCGAAATATGATTCTGTGGATAATATTTCAGGCGTCTTTCAAGAAAAGTTTATAAATTCCGCAGTAGCTTTTGTCCAGTGCTTCCGTACATGTGTAAGAATCATCTTTATATGCAGTGCATTTCGATGTGTACTCACATTTCATATCAAACAAATTTGATGTCCCGATCACCATATTAAAAATTTTCATATGATAATATACGCAACAAACATATTTAAATTTATTCTGCAGTTCCAGATGAACTATCACTTCAACAATGTATGCTTACTTTTCATTTTTTCAGGAAGACGATTATGATTTCACAGTCAAACCGGTTCAGTCAGCAGTTTTTCCTTCGTCTTCTGCCACAAAAATATTCCAGTTGTCATACATTCTATAACGGGCAATTATATCCTTCTTATCTACGCCTAGAGCACAGTTTTCATCGCCTTGTGGGTACAGTCTTTCTATTTCAAGTAAGCTTTGATTATCATTATCACTAAAAGGTCTAATGGAGATTATAGACATGCCTCCGATTGTTGATTTTTCCCTTTCAACTAAACCTTTCTATTTAATTATCACACTTTGAATATATTCTCTATATCTTTCAATCGTATATGGATATTTAAACAGAGACATTTTAAAAATGTGTTATTGTTAATGAAAAAGTAGTAGTGAAAAAGAAGTACGAAAAAAGAATAACGAAGCAAAAATAATGAAAAAAAGTGAAAGGAAGGGGTTATTCTCCCTTTATTATCCTTGCAATGTCGTCTCCGACATCTGAGGTTGTACTCTTGCCGCCCATGTCGTAGGTTTTTACTTTGCTATCCAGGATGTTTTTCTGGATTGCATTGACTATGGTGTCTGCGGCTTCCTTTTCTCCTAGCTGTTCTATGAGCATTGCACCTGCCCAGATTGTGGCAATAGGGTTCACTTTGTTCTGTCCTTTGTACTTCGGGGCTGAACCGTGAATCGGCTCGAACATGCTTGTGCCTTCAGGGTTGATATTTCCACCTGGAGCAAGGCCGAGACCGCCCTGGATCATGGCTCCTAGATCAGTAATAATGTCTCCGAACATGTTCGGGGTTACGACAACATCGAACCATTCCGGATTTTTCACAAACCACATTGTGATGGCATCAACGAAGTTAAAGTCTGTAGTAACACCGGGATGTTTTGCAGAAATTGCATTGAACTCCTCTCTCCAGAATCCGTAGATATCGGAAAGCACATTTGCCTTATCAACGGACGAAACATGTTTTTTCCGGTTCTCGGCAAGGTCAAAGGCGTACTCGATAACCCGTTTTGTGCCTTCTTTGGAGATAAGGCCTATCTGGTATCCTATTTCTTCGCTGTCGGTCTCGATATCAAGACCGAATTTTGCGGAGTAGAGCGTTCTTTTTACTTCAAGAAGGTCTTTGCTTGCTCCTTTTTTTGCCCTGCCGCCTATTCCTACGTAGAAGTCCTCGGTATTTTCCCTGACAACCACAAAATCGATATCTTTTGAGGTTTTGTCTTTGAGGGGAGTCCATACTCCGTCAAGAAGTTTTATCGGACGAAGGTTGACATACTCGTCAAAGTAAAAGCGTGCAGTTAATAAGATTCCCTTCTCAAGGACACCTGGAGCAATCCTTGGGTCTCCGATGGAACCAAGGTAAATATCAGGGTATCCGGACAACTCCTTTAAGGTCTCTTCCGAAATCAGTTCTCCCGTCTCAAGATAATGGTCTGCTCCATGCGGGTATTCAATCCACTCTACATCAAAACCGAATCTTTCGCCAGCAGCATCTATGACCTTTCTGCCTTCGGCGATAATTTCTGGGCCTATCCCGTCACCCGGGAGGACCGGAATCTTATACTGCGTCATATTTATACTCCATTGTAATTTACAGGCAAAATTGCCTTTTTTATTGAGAGATCTCAAACGCGGACAGGGTTGTCTCAGGACAGATTTCCTGTTTTTTAGCGTTCAGAGACAAGTTTCCTGGCATACTCTATAAGTCCTCCCTCATCCACGATTTCACGCACGAAATCAGGGAGAGGGGTTGCCTGGTAGGTCTCACCTTTTGTCTTATTTTCTATAACTCCTGTGGCAAGATCTACTTCAAGTTCATCTCCGTCATCAATCCTGTCAGTGTCAGGGCATTCCAGGACAGGAACTCCGATATTTATTGCGTTCCTGAAAAAGATCCTTGCAAAGGATTTTGCAATTACGCAGGCTACCTTTGCTCCTTTCAGAGCAAGAGGCGCGTGCTCTCGCGAGGAGCCGCAGCCAAAATTGTTTCCCGCGACCACGATATCATTTTCATGAACGTTTTTTGCGAATTCGGGGCGTACGCCTTCAAACGTGTACTTTGCAAGCTCTTCAGGGGTATTGTAAATCAGGTACCTTCCGGGAATTACTGCATCCGTATCTACGTCATTTCCGAATTTCCAGGCTCTTCCTCTCATAACATCACCGGTCTTTTGTTGCAATTAAGTGCAACTACATTAGAATTTTCTACAGCCCGAATTTAGCTGCATTTACAGGGTTGAAGTATCACAGGTAATATTTATATTATTTTCTAACAGGACCCAAAAATTAGTTAACAATTCAAATCCTCTGACTCCTGAGTTTCCCAGGGAAATTTACAGAATGAGTCACTTTTGTAATTGAAAAGTACTTCCGTTGCTTTTTTCGTCATTATGAGACTCAAGAGCACTTGGTTCTCCTCCTCCGTGCCAGCTTATCCTCGGACGGATACGTACAAGATGAACTGACTCTGAATGGTCATCCACTATCAGGGCAGCCCCTCTTTCACTTCCCATCTTCTTAATATATGCCTGGAGATTTTCCTGCATATAAAGAGGCCGTGAAGTTTCCAGAGCAAGAATATCATCACTTGCCGTAAGGCGGTGGCAGATCAAAAGGTCACTTTGGGAAACCACATCAGGGTGCAGACTTGCAGGTCGCTGGGTTGCCAGGACAAGGGAGAGACCAGGCTGCCGGCCCTGTCTGAGGCAGCGGTTAATAAGCACTTTTGAGGCAAGGCCTTCAGTCTTTGCGGGTATGAAAATGTGAGCTTCATCTATAAAGAGCCAGACCATGGGAAATTCTTCTTCATCGGTTTTTTCCCCCATAAGTTTTTTTTCATAGATTCTTCTTGCCTCAAGTCTTGCTTCATAAAGCCTACCTGCAATAATTGATACGGCTGCAGCGCAGATGTTTTCGTCTTCAAGCGTACTCACATCAAGGATAGCTGTTCTTCCCCCTGATACGATATCTGACAGTTTTATCCCTTTTTTTGAGAATAGGCCCCAGGAATTTACTGCCCTGAAATAGTTCTCTGCAGCTCCTTTCGAAGCTTCGTCAGAGTGAGGATCCCGAGCAATCTCGCTGAGAATTTCCTCAAAAGAATATGCTTCTCCTTTTTCCCTGAAGGATTCGATTGCCCTTACCAGCAGAACCCCAGGAGGAGAAACTTCCTCGATGTTAAAGATCCTGCACCACTGGCTTCCTGAAAGTTCTCTTATCGGAATGGAAAATGGCTTTACATCGATATTCCGTTTCCTGTAAGCTTCGACCTTGCCCTCAGGCACGAAAATCTCTATCTCTAGCCCGGCTGGAGTGAGATCCAAGTTTTTAAGCCTCTGCGCTTCAAAAGCGTTTGGATATTTCAGTGTCCAGAAAATCCCCATAGTATCAATAACAACGGATGCAAGTTTTTTCTTAATAGTAGGCTCAAGAAAAGCGAGTTCTTCAAGCAAACAGCCCATAGTATAGGATTTTCCGTATCCTCTTTTCCCGCAAATCAAAATAGCATGAGGCTTCAGGGCATCAAGGTAAACGGCTGCTCCCCGAGAGTGGTCAAGTGCCATGTAATTTCCAATCGATAACAGTCCCTTCCCGGGATTCTCTTCACTTCCAAGCACACGTAGCTTCCCTGTGATTTTTCCTCCAAAAACAGGACTGAGTTCTTTATTTTCGATTTTTTGCATCAAATAGTATCGGACTGAAAACTATTTAAAATAATTTATTTCCCAGAACTTAAAATAAAAATCCCCACTTTGATCTTTTTCATAATTTTTTTCTTCCATATGAGGATGATATCTGGAAAAGTCTAAAGCTCACGTAGATATGTGACATCATCAGTAAAGCATATATTCACAGGATAGGAAGGCAAAGTTCGATGAATATACTGGTAATTCTTGGACATCCAAGTAAAGGTAGTTTTAATCATGCGATTGCAAATACCGTTATAGAAACCCTTGCAAGTAACGGGCATGAAGTTTTATTTCACGATCTTTATGAGGAAAAATTTGATCCGATCCTTTCAGGTCAGGAAATCCCTAAAGGCGCTTCTTTAGAAGGAATAATAACAGAACACTGCAACGAAATTAGCAAGGCTGAAGGGATTGTTATAGTTCACCCTAACTGGTGGGGGCAACCACCTGCGATTTTAAAAGGATGGATAGATAGGGTAATACGTGCTGGAGTAGCATATGAATTTAAAGAAGAAGATAGTGGTGAAGGAATACCAACAGGACTGTTAAAAGCAGAAACGGCTTTAGTATTCAACACATCAAACACACCGAGAGAACGGGAACTGCAAATGTTTGGGGATCCGCTTGAAATATTATGGAAAAACTGCATTTTCGATTTCTGTGGAGTAAAAAACTTTCATAGAAAAATGTTTGGGGTTATAGTTACCAGTAAGCTTGAAGAACGGTTAGGTTGGTTAAAAGAAGTGAAGGAAACAGTAGATATGTATTTCCCCCATAAATTCTGAAAAAACTTGTTTGAAACATCAAAATTAAAATTTAAGAGAAAAGATTAATAATTTGGAGAAAAGATTAATAATTTGGAGAAAAAGTTAAAAATCAAAAAGTTAAAAGTTAAAAATCAAAAAGTTAAAAGTTAAAAATCAAAAAGTTAAATAGTACCGTTTAATTTTAGAGTTTGAACACTTAAAATTATCAAATTATATCTTTAAGAGTTCACTTTCTTGAGGGTACTATTACTTGCTCACGGTATCAGGATATTATCTTATCCAGCTGGCCTGTCTGAGCTGCTATTTTGATTTCCCTGGCTATTCTTCTTCCGGTTGAGAGGTTTTCTTCTATCAGGTCGGCATAAGGAGAACCTGAAATGTAAAGGTTTGTCCCTGCAACAATCCTGGCCGAGATCTCAAAGACTTTAATCTCAAGAGTATCCGTAAAGACAGTCTCAAGGCAGAAAGCCCCTATCATCCCGCCAAAGAGATCAAGAGATTGTTCAACTACCCTTTCTCCAAGAGAGAAGATGAGAGGTAAGAGGGATTCTCTTGCTACAAGAGGAACGTTTCCTGTGACTACATATGTCGGACGGATTCCTGCTTCTATGAGTTCTCTGGGTGAGCCGAGCCTGAAGATTTCATCAGCATTGGATTCTACCCTGCGGTCCATGCTCAGAAGTTCAAGGCTTCCCTGGCTTAAGGTATATCCTTCGTTTCGGATCGGGGAGTAGAAATAGTGCAGGTAATAACGGGTTCCGGTAATAAATTCCTGAATTGTGTATTTCTGGGTCCGGTCTATAAGTTCGTTGAACTCTTCGTAGGTTTTTGCAACGAAGAAACCTTTTCCTCCTTTTGCCCCATCGTACTTGACCATTACAGGCCCATTGATGTCGTGAGGATCATCGATTTTCCCAGGCATATGAATGCCTGCCCCAAGAAGCCACTCACGCTCCTTATCCCTATCCGACTCCCATTCAAGCACAGCCCGGTTTCCGAAAGTGGGTACGGCCATATCTGCAAAATTTTCCGTACCAAGGTAAGCAACTACTGAACCGTGTGGAATAATGATGGTGTTTTTCTTTCTAAGCTCCTCAGCCTTGTTCATTATATCGGCATAGCTATCGACGATAAGATACTCATCGGGTTTTGCTTTGGGAAAAGCCTCATAAAATTTTGGAGGCTTGCCGACGCAGATTCCCAGGGTTCTGAAGCCTTCTTTCCTAGCTCCGTCAAAAATCTGAAGGCTCGAGTGGGAGCAAATTGTTGCAATTGTAATGTTTTCTAAATCGTAATTTTTCAAAAATTCAAGAACCTGCTGTTTTGTTATCATGATTGGTACCAGCGGAAAATTTAGATTAGTATATACAATGTTCTATTTAAGGTTAAGGTCTGAATTCTATATCCGGACTTAGTAGTGAATGAGTATTTTGCCATAAAAATAAAACTTTATATTGATTCGTGCAAACTAAGGTATACTCTGAGTTAAAAATAGACAGGTTTTTAATCAAGGAAGCAATCATGGACGGATTTGAAGATCAAGAGGGCTTATCGGAAGCAGGCGAACCACTACAGGTTCCTGAACAAATGGAACAGGGAAGTAGAGTGCTTGTTCTCCCTGTAAATGGGGAATCCAGAAAGATCACTCAGACTCTTTCTAATGAAACATCAATGAAGATTCTTGAGTTGCTTGGGAAAAAAAGCATGTCTGCAACCAGCATTGCAGAGGAGCTGGAGCTTCCCCTTACTACTGTCAAGTATAATCTTGACTCCCTTTTCGAATCCGATCTTATAAAGGTCAAACAAATAAAATGGAGTCAGAAAGGAAGGCAGGTAAAGATCTATGAGTCAGTTGAAAAACTTATTGTCCTTGTCCCTTCGAAAAGCTCTATAGACAAACTCTCTCTCGTAAGCCTGCTGCAAAAGTACCTCGGAGTAATAGTAGCTGCCTTTTTTGCAGCCGCGGGCATAGAGTATTTTTCAGCTTATATGAAGGCAAAAAGGGTCATTGATGCAACTGCTCCTTTAAGAATGAGGACAATGGAATCATTTGATAATTCTTCTCCAGATCAAATGGTCATGGGAATAAACGAGAGCAATAACATAAGCCCGAAAATAGCTCTCGACCAGCAAGTGTCAGGAGGAACTTCGAATGCAAGCAATGAGGCCCTGGGAGCCGGAACAGGAAATGTGTCTTCTGGATTGGAAGCTGGCCCGACTCAGGGAGTTGCTGAAGTACCAGTGTCCACACCTGATGGTCTAAACTCTGTACATGGGTGCTCTTCTATCCAGCCCGAAGGGTTAACTCACACAAGCGGGATTCACGGTCTTTATGACACGCTTTCTCTTCACCCTGGGTTCTGGTTCCTGTTAGGGTGTGTTTTTATAGTAGTCGTGCTGATTGTAAGAGAAGTCTATTATAAGAAAAAAGCCAAGTAGAGATTCTTATGAGAGTCGCTTTAAAACTTGCATACATAGGCACCGAGTTTCACGGCTCCCAGATCCAGCCCAATATCGAGACCGTGGAGGGAGAACTCTTCAAGGCTCTCCGGAATCTCGGGATTATAGAAAGCCCTAAGTCTGCAAATTATACCTGTGCCGGCAGAACTGATGCCGGGGTTCATGCCCTTGGGCAGGTTATCGCTTTTGATACGGATAAACCGAACCTGACAATTCCAAGAGTAATAAACTCCGAACTCCCTTCAGGAATCTGGGTCTGGGCTCACGCAAAAGTGTCCCGAAGCTTTGATGCCAGGAGAGATGCGGTTTCCAGACACTACCGTTATGTAATGAGCGGAAGAGAGTATAATATCTCCAAAATCCGGGAAGCTTCAAAATTGCTGCTCGGGACGCATGACTTTGAAAATTTTTCGCGAACCAACGGAGAAAAAAGTACGATCCGAACCATAGAAAGGATCGATGCTCGCGTAGATGGAGAGCTTATAAAAATCGATGTTGTTGGAAATAGTTTTCTCTGGAATATGGTCCGGAAAATTGTAACTGCTCTTTTCATGATAGGAAAAGGGGTGCGTGATAACGATTGGTTGCTCCAGATGCTGAATCCGGATATTTATGAAGAAGGAATCGAACCAGCTCCTGCATATGGATTGACCTTGCTGAAAGTTAATTATGACGAGAAAATAGAATGGATTGAAGATAGTTACTCTATCAGAAGAGCAAGTGAGCAGAACCAGAAACGTATTCTCAGGCATAGGGTTATGGCAGAAGTGCTGGAAGAACTGACCTCCCATGAGTAAAAAACGCCTTTATATGGATTTTTAATGTTTCGAATTTCACTTTGATTTTACTTTTTTGATCATACTTACCTAATATTTATTTTAAGCAAAACAATATCTCTTAATTAAGATGATATATCCTAATTGAAACCATATTTTAATTAAAACAATATCTTTTAACTAGAACAATATATCCTCAGTAAAACAGTATAAATCCCCTTCTTTGATTAAATTCAATAGGTATCTCCCTAAATTAATTTTCCTCAATTGTTAGCTATTTATTCTCTTTTTCCACTGGTTGGTGTTTAAATCTAAATTAAGTTGAAATCATTGACGGTAAATTGACTTTACATAAGCTGAATAATTGTTAAACCAATAAATATCGATAGAGTATAAAAGAAAAGAGTATAAAAGAAAAGAAAAGAAAAGAAAAGAGTATAAAAGAAAAGAGTATAAAAGAAAAGAAAAGAAAAGAAAAGAAAAGAGTATAAAAGAAAAGAGTAAAAAAAATTAGTAATGAATAAGTCCTATTTTTTCGCCGCTCGGGAAATATATAAACCCGTTTACCTTTAGTTTCCTTAAAGCATTATCAAAAGTAAAATCAAACAGCTTTGTATTACTCTTGACAGTACTTAATAAAAGAGGCATTCCTGCATCATCCAGTTCTGTTATTTCTTTAAGCAGGACTTCTGCTTCAGGAGGCAATCTATACAGATAGTCTGTTGATATTTTATTAAGTTCACTTACGTTATGTCTTGACCCTTCCATTACATCTGACCAGAGTCCTGTACTTGTTTTCAAATCATTAAGTGTTACCCAGGACTTAAAATTAAGTCTGGCAAAAGAAGTGGCTAATTTCGGAATAACCGATCCGATATCCTGATAATATGGAATATCTTCACTTGAAGATATTTCATCCAGAATAAAGTACATTGCATCTTCCATTCTTTTTTCTACTTTTTCAGGAACATATGGCTGGAAAAGTAGAGAACTAATCATGTATGCCCTTGCTACAGGCAGGTATTCTTCAAAATTCTTTTTATATTCTCCATGCGTTTTAAATGCCATGTTCAAAGGAATCGGAAGGTGAATAGGCACATCGGTTACATCAAAATAAGATAAATTAACTTCACGGCTGTTAAGAGGATAAGTTTCCTCACCGTTTTCAAGAAACTTATAGAAATTCTTGGAAGAAGGCTGCCGAAATTCTAACGGGACAATTCTTAATATTCGCTTAAATGCAGCCCATTTCTGCCTATCCCGGTGTGTATCCAGGGCTACGGTGTTTATTCCGCCTTTCTCAAGGTCTGTTATTTGAGGGGCTGAGATTGCACACATACCCAAACAGTACCGAAAATCCTCAATATTATAAAAGTTGGGGTTTTTCACAGGAGTTGATAAAAACTCCAAAAACTCTTCAGTACTTGCTAAGTCTTTACTCCGAATTTTATTCGGATTTATGTATTTCCAGCCAATTACGTATTTAACTAAAACCGGATCAATTTCCTGCCCTTTAAGCTCATAAAATGTTTCGGTTTCCGTCACAGTAACTTCTATTAATTTGTCCTTTGGTGGAAATTCCCCGCTTTTTACCGCGTAAATCTGGCTTCTAGGGTCATTATAATAAGGTGAGGGATCAAGATAGAAGGTTCCTTTCCTTTTATCTTTGTATCGGACATAACCCGTATTTTCCATTTTAAAAATAAGATTGTATTCGCTTGCCGCAAATTCATATCCACGGCTTCGGTCTTTTAACGGGGGCAATGCCATAGGATCACTCTTTGCAGATCAATTACTTCCTTGTAATCTTTATACAACTTGCAGGTAGAAAAGATTACCAGTTTTGTAATTTTTCCCTGTTTTTATAACTTTTTTCAGTTTTTATAACTTTCTTCAGTTTTTGCAACTTTCCCCTGTTAACAGACAAAGATGCCGCCTGCAATATTATTTCGCGTCATAGATAATGTGCTTTTAATGTATGTGCTTTTAATGTATGTGCTTTTAAAGTCATGGATGATGTGCATTTAACGTATGTGCTTTTAAAGTCATGGATGATGTGCATTTAACGTATGTGTTTTTAACGTCATGGATAATGTTTTCCAGCAAAAACACGATCAATAAAATATATTGCAAAAAACAGGTTACAAGTTACCTGCTGAACGCAGGTTTGATTCTTCATTCCTGCTTTACATTTTCGTTCTTCAGTTCTTTTTGAAAAACAGTTATTGTCCGGGTAAGGCTTCTATGCACTCTCTGGGAGTAGATATTAAGAACCTTAAGCCCTGCTTTTTCTCCATATTCCGCTGCAGCTTTATCCGAAACTACAACTGCGATGCCTCCTGGCTTAAGAACACGCTCGATCTCACTAAGAGCACAGGAGTAAAGTTCTTCCAGGGACCCCCCGAGAATTGCAGCCGATCTACCATAGGGCGGGTCAGTAACTACTGCGTTTATTGTTTCTTCCTTTAACGGAACCCTGCAAGCGTCTCCTTCCATCAGGGCATAGTCCAGTTTAAAGGCTTCAAGGTTCATTAGGGCACCCTTAGCAAGTTTTTCCTGGGCATCGATTCCTATAACCCTTGCTCCCATAAGCCCGGCTTCAACAAGAATTCCTGCAGTGCCGCAAAAGGGATCCATAAAAAGTTCTCCAGGCTTTATTCCTGACAGGTTTGCGAGGGCGCGTGCGACTCTTGGCATAAGGACACCAGGATGGAAAAAAGGTTTATTCTGGGGGTTTCTGGCTTCATATGCACTTCTGTCGATAGAGGACAGGAGAGTTCCGAACACAGCTTTTTCACTCAGGATCACTCTGAATTCCACGTCCGGGTTTTTCAGGTTTGCCCGAAAGCCTTTCCTGTAAATGTATCCTCCTACTTTCTGTTCCAGAAACTCGCCAGGAAAATCCACACTGTGTTTGATTCGTTTTGCTCTGACCACAAAACTTTGTCCTTCCCTGATGTAGCCTGATGGATCAAAGGCTTCTGCAAGTTTCAGGATTGCATCCGGAGTATTTTCGGAAATCCCAACAACTTTCAGGATATGGTGGGTCATTGCCAGCCTGTCAGTTATCGGGCCTCTAAGGATTTTTTCCACATCCTCTTCTTTACCAGTTATCTCTACCACAAGGCACTGGTCAACAATAGTATGGGGCCGAAAATCAAGTCCCTCGATTCTGAGACAGGCAAATACTTCGGCAACGGGCAGTTCTTCATGTTCTCCAGAAAGTTCAAAAGCGTATAACATTGGTGATCGGAAATAGGTTGATAAATATAATTCGAAATAAGATTCGTACCATAACAGTAAGGAACTAATATAAAAATCCGTGTGTGAAACGCGAAAATAGTTATTAAAAGTAACTGATGAGATTGGTGGTAGCTGTTATTTTTTATCGGATTTTAGAACAGAGAATAATTGAGAAATAAGTTTTAGAATTGTTGATCATTAACTCTTTCACAATTCATTTTTAGGCTATTGCCTCATAAATGCTATGGCTGTCACCGATATAAGAATCATAAATGTGCTGGAAGACTATATCACATTTCTCTTCATATGTTTTGGGATTATATGATTCGGGCAGCCCTTTATCAAGCTCATCTTCAATTTCTTTTTTAACTGCGGCCATTGCCTGTTGTTTTTTTCGCCAGTCAAGAACCAGTTTCTCAGCTTTTAGTTTGGAAAGCAGTTCTCTTGCAACTTTCTTTACCTGGCTTTTCTCTTTTTCAGTTAGATCAGGTTTTTTTAGCTTGTCAAAGAGAGAAAGTTCTTCTTCAGTTAAATTTTCCATTATTGCTCTCTCATCTTCTTTTTTCAGCTTTTTAGCAAATTCGATCAATTCTTTGTAGGGATGGCCTTCGCTATCAGAACCTGAATTATAAGTTTCGATCAGTTTTTCAAAACTCTTCTGGTAGTCAAGGCGACTGTTATTTATTTTAATCATTTCTTCCAGCTTGTAAAAGAGAAGATTTTTCAGCCATTCAAACTCAGTGTTCTTATACTGCTCATCGAATCTATCTGCCAGAGCATCAAAGTCGATGTCTCTAAGAGCAATTGTTCTGCCCTTCTTTGATTCCTTAATGATATATTCTCTGGATTTGATAGATTTATCGAGGACTTGCTGTATACCATCCCTTACTCTTGAGATATCAACTTCAGGATCGAGAGAACGGATTTCGTTTATCAGTTCTTCGTAAAGAGTTACCTGTGGAAAAAATTCAGAGGCCCGTTTGTGGGGAAGTATGGATTTGTATATTTTTAGAGCAGTTCCGGCTTCGGTTAAAAATTTCGTTTTTGTTGACTCGTTTTTGAGAATAGCATCAGTTGCACCTTTCAAGAGACCGATTTTATCAAAACCCGATTTTGTCTTGATGATTTTGTCAGAATTTACTGAAAGGCCGAAAAGGAGCTTATCTATTTCTTTGAGCTTCTGTTCAAGAGCTTCCACAAGTTTCTCTTTTGGCTTGATTGGGATTTCAATTCCACCGGATCTGGGCGTTGCATAAATCTTAAGGGCCTGTTCAAGATTTCTGAAAATACCAAAATAATCGACAATGAAGCCTCCGGGTTTATCTCCAAAGACCCTGTTTGCCCTGGCAATCGTTTGCATGAGGCTGTGGTCCTTCATGGGCCTGTCAAGGTAAATCGTGGAAAGCGAGGGAACATCAAAGCCTTCTCTCCATTTACTGCACACGAAAACAATTTTGAGCTTACTCTTTGAGTCTTTGAAGATTTTCTCCAGATCTTCCGCATCCATTCTTTTCCTGTGTGGCCTTATGTCCAGTCCGTTTTCCTTAAATTTATTTACCTCGTTTTGCCCTTCGCTAATAACGACTGCCATATCCGTGTTTTCAAGTTCAGAGGTCTGTTTTTCCAGATCGATAGCTTTCTCGCCTTCAGTTATTTCTTTTCTCTTTTCTTTGAGTTCGTTAATATTCATTTTCCAGTATTTCTGGACTTTATCGTACATCCTGACCGTTGTAAGCTTATCAATGGATACGACAAGGGCTTTTCCGGTGTAACCACGTGTCGTATAATGCTTTACAACATCTTCTGCAATTGTTTCCAGGCGATCTTCCCTTACGATGATCTGGTATTCTTTTGCAAACTCAGTAGCAAGTTTGGACTCTTCTTCATCATTCAGGCCGGCTTTTTCGATTTCTCTGTAAATATCATCATTGAGGCTCTCATTATGCAACTGAACTTCAGGCACGCGATTTTCATAATAGAGAGGAACGGTTGCCCCATCTTCTATCGATTGTATGAAGTTATAGATGCTTACGTAGTCCCCGAATGTGTCTTTTGTCTTTTCTTCACCAGCCATTAAAGGCGTACCTGTAAAACCTATGAAACTCGCATTCGGCAAAGCATCTCTCATGTTCTGTGCCAGAGTTTCATACTGAGTCCTGTGAGCTTCGTCTGCAATTACTATAATGTCATCTCTGTCCGAAAGAATAGGATGTTTCACTCCTTTATTTGTCCCGAATTTGTGGATCAATGTGAAAACCAGCCTGTGGTCTTCAGTTAGCAGTTGCTTGAGATGTCCCCTACTTTTGGCCCGAACTTCAATTTCGCTTACCACGCCTGCGTTCTGGAAGTTCTCGTGGATTTGCTTATCCAGTTCTTCTCTATCGGTTACGACCACGAAAGTATAATTGCCTGGAAACTTTCGAAGGATTTTTTGTGCAAAAAATATCATGGAATAACTTTTTCCCGAACCCTGGGTATGCCAGAAGACCCCGATTTTTCCTTCATTCTCGTTGCGTCTTTTGAAGGACTCTATGGCATTATTAACCCCAAGATACTGGTGATTTTTGGCAGTAATTTTTACAGGGCGCCCTTCGATGCTTGAGAAAAGCGTGAAGTTTTCCAGAATATCAAGAAAGCGGCTCTTTTCGCAGGTTCCCCTTATCATTGTATCCAGCAGGGTACTTCCGGTTTCGTTTTCATTTCCAACTCTTTTCCATTCTCCAAAATGATCAAAATTGCTTGTAATGGTCCCGATCTTTGATTCTCTGCCGTTGGAGAGGATTATAAATGCATTGTACCAGAAAAGATGTGGAATTGTTTCTTTATAATCTGTAAGGTTGTCGTCAAAAGCTTCTTTGACCCTTCTGGCAGTAGCTTTTAGCTCAAAAAAGATTAAAGGAATTCCGTTCACAAATCCCAGAAGGTCGGTTCGCCTTGATTCAATTTCTCCCATAATCCTGAACTGGGAAGCTAAAAAGAAGTCGTTATTTTCAGGATTGTCAAAATCGATAATTTTTACTGTCCGGTCTTCAATTTCCCCTTTATCGTTCCTGACTTTGACCTTGACCCCGTTTTTGATTAATGAGTAAACTTCCTGATTTGCCTTTACAGAGCTAAGCCTGCTCCTGTCTTTTGCCAGTTCCCGAATTGCTGAATCTTCAGCTTCAGGGCAAATTTCAGGATTGAGTTTTTTAATTGCCTCTCTCAGTTTCCCGAAAAGCAATACTTCGGATTTTGTTTTTCTGCCCAGCGGTCCTTTTCCGTCCAGTCCGACTTTTTCATTGAAGCAGTTTAAGAAAGTATAACCCAATTTTTCGAATTCCAGGATTGCGGATTTTTCTACAAGGGTACCTTCACTGTAATCGGAATCGATTTCAGAATCTTCTTCTGCAATTGTTATCTGGTCTTCGAGAGCCATTTTTTGCATCTTATCATCTTTTTATTCCAGTACAGGTCTGATCGGGTTCTATCCTGAAGAGTATATATCGAAAAATATATTCAAGTTTGTTATTATCTTTTAGATTTCTCTCTTATTTAAATGATATTGATTTGAGGTATCTCAAATCTAAAAGTATAAAATCTAAAAAGTATAAAATCTAAAAAGTATAAAATCTAAAAAGTATAAAATCTAAAAATGAAAATTGAAGAATGAAGCTTAAACAAGAACCAAAAAAGAGAAGAACTGATTCTCAGTTGCCCTGTGAATCTTCTTCAAAAAAGTCGTCATCAGGATCAGAGATATCATCAACCAGATTAGAAATATAATACTGTAAATTGTCTCCAATCCCGTAAGGACTATCTTCCGAATCCATGTATAGTTTATGAAGCCTCTCTCTGAAGTATGGGTAAAATTTTTGCCCTTCTTCAGTCCTGGCCAGTTCACAAAATTTTTTCATCATGTCAGATCCACCAACGCGAGATGCTTCGTCAATGCCTGAAAACTCGTGGATATATTTCATCACGTTTTCCACAAGGGTAAGGGCCAGATCCATTGTCCCCTTAATATCTCCAGAAGCTTCAAAATAGTCGTTAATAGCTTTTTTTGCCACAGAATAGCGAGGCTGACTAGCTGCTCCGCGTGGATGATAGTAAACATTTATGACCTTTTTTCTATATGCCTCAATGATTTTACTCTCATCTTCCTTTTTTGCGTATCTGGCAGTGATGAACCTGCGATTGTCAACGGAATTTTTGTACAAATCATGCAGCAGGTTGATAAGTTCTGTCTGGTCTGCTTCTTGCAATGATTTCTTCAATTCAGACCATTTTAAAGTTGCTTCTTCTGTCATGGTTTTACCAGAATTCATCCGAATTGCTTCTTTTTTTAAAATACATCAATGAGCATGAGGCGATTTTCTCAGTTTCAGGATGTTCTATAAACGTCGTCGTGATGCGCAAAGTCCCAGAATATAACTTTATTTTCAGGTTCAATAATCTCAAAAATAAGAACAAATGACTTATCAATATGCACTCGTCTCAAACCTTTCATATCATGCCTTAATGGTTTAAAACGATGAGGATCGTCAAGGATTTCTCTCATTTTGTTCAGCAGGGTCTCAAAAAGCTCTTTGTCTTTTTTCTGAAGTTTTTCCAGGTCTCTTGAAAGGTGCCTGCTGAGTTCATAGGAATATTTCAAAGCTTTACCCCGAATTTCTTTTCAAATTCGCTTCCCGAAATAGTCCCTTCTTTTTTGATCTCGTCCAGTCTCTCAAGGTATTCTTCTCTTACAGGGTGAAGCTCACTGTCAATTAACTCAAGGCTTTTTTCGATTTCGAGAACTTTTGCTTTGAGGAAATCCAGGTCATCTGAAATTTTCTTTAGTAACTCTGTTTCGGTCATATTCCCACATTGATATTTTGCGTCTGGATGATATTTATAAGTGGCTATGGAGATTATAAGTGGTTATGAAGGCTCTACATGGTGTTACTTCTTCCGGTTCCGTATATTTTTCGAATTCAGCCGGAGAAACTTTGTTCTCAGTCTTCTGCAGGTTTTCCTCAATTTCTACCCATTTTACGCTTTTTTCCACAAAAATCCGCTAGAGTTTCTTTGTTTCACGAATCCTTCTGCACTTCTTCAAAGAAATTCTCAATCTTCGTAATGAGAATATCAATTGCGTCCCCAAACCCCCAGGCTATTTCATCCGAATCATCACGGATTTTAAGAAGCCTTTCCCTGAAATATGGATAAAACGACTTCCCTTCAGGTGTTTTCAACAAAGCGCAAAACTGGTCAAGCATATCATAAATTTTATCGTAGAACTCTTCATCTATGTCCCCATATTCGTTTGTATATTTCACTCCATTTTCCACATAAGTAAGCATCAACTCCATTTTCCCTACAAAATCCCCGGATGCTTCCGAATATTCCTTAATTGCATTTTCCGCAACAAAATATCGAAGCTCCCCATAACCCTTTTTCGGGAAAAATTCATTTACAACTATCTCTCTGTACTCTTCCATAACTTTATTAATCTCTTTTTTGTCAATAAACCTGACAAGTAAATACCTTCGATTATCTTCAGAATACTTATAAAGCTCCTGAATAACGTTTAGGAGCTCTTTCTTGTCTGATTTCTGAAGTGACTTTTTCAGGTCAGACCATTTTAACTCTGAATCCTTTTTCATCTTGTGGCTCCCCAAAATTAAACTTATTCTCCTGATACTCATTTTTTATGCGAATATCAAGATCCGAAATATCGATTTCTCCTGAAATGAGTTTTGGGAGAAGAAGGTCGCGGGTTTTGCGAAGATTTTGATTTTTAAAAAGCAAAATAGAAATTTGATTGAAAATTGACATTATAAATGAGTTGAATTCTTCAACCACGTTTTCCGGAGGTATTATAACTTCAGTCTCATTTATAATTTCTTTATTTATATGTTGTTGTGCTCCACCTCCAGCTTTTAAAATAACTTCATTGATAATTTCTTTTATTTTCAAGAAAATATATTCAGAATAAATTCTTTTTTCATCATAGATTCCAACAACTGACTGATTAGCACAGACTTCAATTTCTGTCAAACTTATTTGGCCAAGAGTCACTCCTGTTATCGCTAAGACGGTTGTTCTAACAGGCATCATTTTTGTAGCTGATTTTTTCAGTCCAAGCTCTGTAATGCCTTCACTTTCATTAATTATACGTAACTCATTGACTTTCCCCGAATTTATCCATGGAATATTTCCATTCCAATAATCTTCTTTCTTTCGAGAGGGAGTACCGCCCAAAACTACTGTAAAAATATTCCCTATTTTCTTAATTTTCCACCCATCTGGAACTCCATCGATGATTTTTACTTTTTCATGCCCCGGAAACCTGAACTTAACGAACCATTCTTCGTAAACCAGTTTTGCCATCCGTTCAAGGATTTCTATTCTTCGGGTGTTGTTTTCGATGAGATCATCGTAGTTGGAAAGGATGGAGGCGATTTTTTGTTGGGTTTCAAGAGGAGGTACTTTTATTGTGAAGTTGCTAATTAATTGCCCATTTAAATTTCGTTGAGAACCACCAGATGCCATACTTATGAAATCTTGTCGATGAAATTTTAACGAATAAAACAGAAACAGATGATCACAAACTTCTGAGTTAGTGATAAGCGCACAACAAGCCTGATTAGTTGCTGCCTCATTACGAAGAATTCCTAGACTTGTGATTGTTTTTCCATCTCCATACATAGCCATTAAAACTGTATTTTGAGGAAATATTTTAGCAGAAGAGTTATTTAGAGCTTCTAAAGTTATTTTTTCTTCAGAGTCATCAATATACCAATCTTTAAGTTCTTTTGTTTTTAACCAAGGTATTGTACCTTCTTCATAAAAAGAAGGGTTCTTACGTGATGGAGTACCTCCACTTGTTACCTTTAGACAGAGCGATTTAATAGATTTAGTTTTCCAATTCACTGTATATTCTAAATTGTTTTCTTTATTTTTGGGAGTATCCAATTTCATTGGTATCCCTCTATTAAAGCTTCTAAGTTTTCAGATATTAAATCCTCAAGTTCTTTTGATTCTTTATTTAGTGACTCGATTTCTTCTTTTAGTTCTTCAAGTCTCTCAACAAAATTAAAGTCCTCTTCATTATTTTTATTAATACCAACATATCTGCCAGCATTTAAGGAATAATTCTGTTTTCTTATTTCTTCAAAAGTGGCCACTTTACAGAACCCTTTAATATCCTCATATGGTTTACTTCCACTTTCTTTTCGGTAACTTCTTACTACATCTGCAATCTGCTCGATTTGTTCTAAAGTAAATTCTCTGTGAGCTCGATCAACCTGTGTATAAATTTCTCTTGCGTCAATAAACAAAATTCTATTTTTTCTTTCTGTGTTTAATTTATTTTTATCTAAGAACCACAAAGTACATGCCAAAGTAACAGTGTAGAAAAACTTGCTGCTTATCAATATTATAACATCAATAGCGTTGCTTTCTATGAGCTGCTTGCGGATTTCGGCTTCTGTGCCCCTGGCATCCGATGCGGAATTTGCCATAACAAAACCGGCCCTGCCTTTTTCATTAAGGGATGACCAGAAGTGCTGAATCCAGAGGTAATTTGCGTTATCAGTCGAAGGAGTCCCGAGAGGGACTCTTTTGTCGCCTTTGACTTTTTCAAAATCGACTTTTTTCACGTTGAAGGGCGGGTTTGCCATCACGAAATCAAATGTACCTACTGAGTTGTGAATATCTTCGTAATAGGTGTTGCCTTCTTTAATGTCACCTGAAAGGCCGTGGACTGCCAGGTTCATTTTGCAGAGTCTGACGGTGTCGGCTACTTTTTCCTGGCCGTAGATTGAAATTTCGGAACTGGCTTCTCGGTGTTGGTTTTCCACAAAATGGGCACTCTGGACGAACATGCCACCTGACCCGCAGGCAGGGTCAAGGATTCTTCCGTGGTAGGGCTCGATGATTTCCACAATCAGCCTGACAAGGGATGTAGGTGTGAAGAATTCTCCTCCTTTCTGGCCTTCGGCCATTGCGAATTTACCGAGGAAGTATTCGTAGATTTTACCGAAAGCGTCGCCTTTGATTTCCGGGGGCAGTTTAAAGGCTTTTAAAAGGGCGACAAGCAGGTCATTTTCAAAAGATGTGTAGTTTTTTGGCAGAGTATCGGCCAGTTCAGGATTTTCGGCTTCAATTGCTTCCATTGCGTCATTTACGGCTTTCCCTGTGTTTTCGCTTTCTGGCAGGTTTAGCAGATAAGAATATCTGGCTTTTTCCGGAAGGTAGAGTACTCCTTTTGCCTGAAAATCAACTTTTGAGATTTCTTTTTTCCTCCTGCGGCTGGATAAGTTGTTTTCCAGCTCCGGTTTTAATTCTTCTTCTGCCCTGGCGAATTTAAATTCGGCGTACCTTAAAAAAATTAGTCCGAGTACGGGTACGGAATATTCCGAGGCTTTCAAGCCGGAATTAGCCCGAAGTTCATTTGCTACGTCCCATAACCTGTTTTCAGTTTCGTTATTATTACCTGCCATTTTCACATCTTCTTTTGAATTTGTTTCTGCTTTTCATCGCTTTGTTTACATATCTAAGTTGCCAAACTTAGCAGCTCGATATATTTTAAAAAAGTTGTATGTTTTACTCTGGCTATTTTTCATTTAATAGTAGCAGAAAACAAGATTTCAACTTAAAAAACCTGTTTTTGAACCTGTGACAAAACCATAGCTCTGAAACGAATGTGCATTGATGTTTCAAGGTCAAAAATCGTTTAATTCTGTCGTTGTGACTAGATATAAACTCTCAGATGTCTGTTCATCATTAAATGTAACTAAGGCAAAGTTAAGATTTTAAAGCCAAAAAAAAGTGTAACTATTTACTTCAAGATCGTGTTTGAAATGCGAAATCAGTAAACATTGAGACTTTGCCTTATTTATTTATTTATCGATTAAAGGCAGTCGTTTTTCCTTCAAAACATCCTTTCCAGAGCTTCCCTGCCAGTCATTCCGGTTTCAACCCCAAGTTCCCTGGCGAACCGGGTAACTTCAACGACCTGGGCTTTGAGCATGTCTTCAAAACTCTGTACGCCTTTCACCTTCGCTGCCGTGTCTCCAAGTGTCTCTGCAGCACTTACGTTCAGGTATCCGCACACAAGGAAGCCTTTCTCTGCCCTTATAACCAGAAGAGGGTACTTTTGCATCTCAAAGCGGAGGCCAAGAGCACACCCATTTTCAAGCTGAATCTGTTCAATAAGCATAATTTTCAGAACAGCTTTAAACCAGATTAACTTTTTGGATTTTCTGACAAAACCATGTATAGAAGTTTTTGATAAATTCAGGGTTTTTCCTGGCTTCTACTGCTTTTCCGGTCTTTTCAACAATTTCGGTTTTATTTATGGTTTCACTTGTTTTGTTTTCTGTATTTTGTTCAATGCTTCTTTCTCTTTCCTGCATCTCGGCTTTATAGCTTTCATTTTCAGAAATCCAGAGAGTTATATTTTTTTCCGGGCCGAAACTGCCTTTAAGCACTGTATAGTTGTTCTCGGATTCCTTACTTTCGTTATTCAGCCCTTCTGTCCTTTCGACATCAAAGCCTGCAGGCAGATTGATTGTGACATTTGAGTTCGGAGTGCCCATAAACCAGATATTCGTGTCCCGATCCATCCCTTTCTCGAAAGTATAGCTTACAAGCGCAAAATTCTTAATTAGTGATTCTTTTCCAATTTTGCCCAGAGCATCTTCTGAGACTAAGAAGTCAATATCTGTTAAATTAACGAACTCCGAAGTGCCATTAAGTTTTACATCAGGTTTCGTTTTTATAGATTCTTTCATTTGGTCTCTAAGAATATTTTCCGCTTTCAGGATTTCCCATGCATTAACAAATTTATCACTGTCTCCTGCTTCCATGTCTATGAAACTCCTGAAAATAACAGAGTCATTACCTGTAACTTGTTCTTGATATCCCCAGGCCATTCCATCCCTTTCCACTGTTATGTTATTGCTTGGTACAAAAGCAGCAATACAGGGTTCTGCCAGAAAGGCAGGCATAAAAAGGGTTATTAACAGAAAACCGGTTAAAAAAAGATTGTATACTTTCAAGGTGCTCAACTCATATTTTTTTCGCTTTCTGGCTCTTTGATAACCTTTTATATTCTTTTTCTTCTTTATTACCGGTTCATTTTCAGTTCGCTTTCGATTTATTTCGATTCATTTCGATTCATTCGATTTATTTCAACTTTTCTTAAACTATTTTCGATTTGTCTTAATTTATTTTCTATCTATCTTAGTTTATTTCCTATTTATCTTAATTTATCTTGACTTCTCTTAATATATTTTCGATTTGTTTCCAAGTTATCTTTATTTATTCTCTATTTAGTTTTCTCTTTATTTTTAATTTCATTTTCTCTTTCTCTTTCGGGTCTCACTTTGTTGTGATCTCGCAGCCGTCCTGGGTTACTATTATGGTGTGTTCTGCCTGGGCTACAAGTCCTCCTGCACTTTCAAGAAGTACAGGATAGGAGTGAAGAATTCCTGCTTTTTCAAGCTGAAGTAATACGAAATCCAATTTGTCGGACTCAAGCCAGCGCTTTGCAAAAGGCAACTCCCTGTACTCTTCAACCTGTTTCAGGACATTTCGGACTGCAGGTAGACGGACAGGTTTTTTCCTCATAAGGCTGTATATCTCGGCCCAGTTTCCGTCATGGACAGCACCAACTCCATCCGTTGCAAAGGGCTCGATTGCGAGCACATCTCCTTCTTTCAGAATTACTCCTCCTTCTATATGCCGGTTAGGAACAGAGGGATCATCGTGAGCTTCGTACTGGGAAAGCCCGTGACCTGTCAGGTTCATTATCGGGTTCAGTCCGTAGCTGCGAATGCTACTCTCGATTGCAGCTCCTAATTCCCCGGTAGAAATTCCCGGCTTTGCAAGGTCAATGGCTGCGGCAAGAGCCTCTTCGGCAGCTTTCGTGATGTCAGAATTTCCTGATAAGTCAACAGTCACAGCCGAATCTGCAATGTATCCATCCACATGGACCCCGAGATCCAGCTTAACCATATCTTTTCCAAAAACGTCAGTATCTCCTATCTTAGGGGTTGCATGTGCAGCCTCTTGATTTCTTGAAATATTGCATGGAAAAGCAGGTTTGCCTCCAAGCTCTATAGTTCGGTTTTCAACAAATTCCGCAACTTGCAGCAGAGCGTTTCCTACTCTGACCATTTCCACGGCTTCAGCCCTGACAATTTTCAGAATCCTGCCTGCTTCCCTGTATTTCTCAAGGATCTCTTGCTTATTATGCACATTATCGGTCATGTTACCCCTTGTGAATGTTGTTATTTTTTGTGAATGCTGTTATTTCTTGTGAATGTTCTTATTGTAATTTTATATAAATACTGGAACTCTGACAGTTGTCCTGAGTGTGTTCCTTATATGAATTTCTAATTGACTTGAACAGATTCTTTTGAACAGATTCTTTTGAACAGATTCTTTTGAACAGATGCTTTTCAGTTCAGACGGATATTCTTGATTTTAACAAATACTTTTTCAATTTCAGAGGAGAACTTTTCCTTTTAACGGAGTATATCCTATTTGAGCAGGTTAAATATTGTTATTGAAATATAAAAGTATAATAAATCCTTTCAATTGTAAATCTGTTATACTACAAATCTCTTTTCCAACCTTGTAAAGTTCTGACATCCTTTTTCCGTGACCAGGACCATATCTTCGATTCGTATTCCTCCGATCTCAGGGTAGTATAGTCCAGGTTCGAGAGTGATTACATTGCCTACCTCAAGTGGAACCCCGTTTTCTCCAACTCCCGGGAGTTCATGTACATCGAGCCCTACTCCATGTCCTGTTGAGTGAATAAAACCTACCTTTGCGCCACTTCGGTAGGTGTCATAGCCATGCGCTTCGAAGAAGTCGCAGACAGCATTATGCACATCGGATGTCTTTACTCCTGGCTTGACCATTTCAAAGCCTTTTTTCTGGGCTCCAAGTACGGTTTCGTACATTTTTTTGAGCTCTTCCGAAGCTTTCCCATGCAGGACTGTTCGCGTCATGTCCGCAAAATAGCGTTTCGTTTTGCTTCTCGGGAAAATATCCAGGATAATTGGGACATTTGCCCTCAGTGGGCCCTCCGTAGTCCCATGGGGGTTTGCCGTATCCTTGCCGCATGAAACGATTGTCTCTTCGGCTTCGCATCCATAATCAAGAAGGGTATGATCTATAACCGAAAGCACTTTAGCTCCTGTCAGTACCTCCCCTGCATGATAGAGAAAGCCATCCATTTCTTCAGCTTCTGATATCAAGGCTATAGCGGCTTCCATAGCCTTTTCTCCGGCCATCTGGGCATATTTTATAGCTTCAAGCTCTTCCGGTCTTTTCGAGCTCCTGATTTTTCTGAACGGGCTTTTTATCGGGACTACGGAAAAACCTGCTTCAGTGAGATAATTTGATTCGAATACCGGGAAATCGTAAGGCACTGAGATCTTCTTAATTCCTTCTCCTGCAAGCAGCTCGGATATGCAGGCTGCATAGGCTATAGACGGATCTTTCTTTTCCTTCATCTTCTCCCTGTAGCCCAGGTCCTGCAATGTCCTTATTGTCGAAACTCTTGACTCGATTTCAGCTCTACCTTTTTCCATATCCGAAATAAAAAGTATCTCTTCTCCGGCTGCTGTTTGCAGATATGCGAAATCGTCGGAAGCCAGGAAGCGAGTTACATAATATATATCGGAATTATGAAGGTTTCCTATCATAAGATAGGCATCTGTTCCTGCTTCTTCAAGGGCCTTATTTATGCTGAACTCTGGTTCTGTCATGCAAGGTAATTCTGGCTTTGTGCATAAAGGTCTTATTGTCAGGCCTTCTGTCTTTCCATCCGCAAAATTTCTTCTTTTATTTTATGGTTCAAAATTAGAAGCTCTTCAAGCAGCTCAAAATAGTGGTTAAGAGAGGTTTTCATTTCATCCGAAAACCTGAGAAAGCATACATACTTTCTTTTTCCCATCTCTTTTACCCAGGCTTTATTCTCGGGTTCCCCTTCTTCCCAGAAAATTTCGGTAGCACAGCCAAGGATTCTTCGAACGCTTAATGTCAGCTCCTTTAGAATTTTCTCTTTTTTATATTCAATGTAGTCCCTTGAACTATCCGGCTGAAATAGTGCATTTTTATGAATCCAGTAATCGCCGTGGTTAAGATGAGTCTCTACAATACCTGAAATTTTGAGGGACAGCTCTTTCAGGTCTAAGTTTGATTTTTCTGGATTTTTGTTATGAAGTCTTAAGTTTTCAGGAAAAGCTGCGTTTTCTGGAGAGTTAACTGATATTTCAATTTCTCTTTTAATCCATTCGGAGGTGAATTTTTTGGTAGCTTCAATAAAAGCAAGAGCCTCAAGCTCCATTTTTTCTCTTGTATCTTCCAATTTTTCCTGTATGCTATCCAACTCTTTTCTGGAATCATCAGATACGGCAGCTTCAATTTCCATCTTGCTTCTTCCAATCTACTTTCTTTCTCAGGAACTAATTATGCTTCTTTCTCAGGAACTAATTATGTCATGAGTTAATTCTGCCATTTTTGCATTTGTATTCGGTTAAGGATTTTGAGCTGCTGATCTCGATTTCGACGGAAAAACTCAAACCCAAATGTTTAGTGTTTAAATTGAAATCGATATCAGATTCCAGTTTTGCATTTGATGAATAATTTAATAAATTTTATGAAAATCAATGCAATTGATAACGATTTTTCCTTAACCGATGACCAATGGCCATTTTTGTATCTGTTGCGTTTACTTTGCCCAGTGTTCGTAGAGTATGAGAAATTATATAAACTCAGATAGGTCTATAGCATATTTGTTAAGGCAAAAGAAAACTCACAAGAATACAAGGCGAAGCTAATAAACTCTACTGTTATACGCGGGAGATCTATATCTTTTTTATTTATCCATTTTGTAAGTAAGATACAGGCTATGTGAGAAAAAAGGAAGCATTAAGAAAATGATGGAAGAGATACTTTATCTTGGAAACATAATTTTTTTTATTTTTTTATGGAGGATAATACTTCAGGTTTTGTTAAGTGTTATCCAAATCTTCTTGAAGAAAGACAGAAGCTCCACAGGCGACGAATATCACAGACTATATGAAGAAAGTATAGAATGGATGAGGCAAGAAAGTCGGAAATCTCACAGACGATGAATACTGCAGATTATCTGAAGAAAGTGTGGTATAGATTCAGAAACGACAAGCTCATAACTTGAAATAAATCGAACGAAAGGAAGTACAAAAAGTACTCCTTTTATGTTCTATCTCAAGATCCTACTATAAATTTATCATTATGTCATTTAGGAATATGACGAAGATATAATTTCATGACTCAGTTACCGATATCGACTAAGCCCTGGTGGAGATTCTGGTAATTATTCTGTTGATACATAGATTTAAACAAAACCTGTGTATTTTTGCCGTTTTCACCCTGATTTTGAGCTAAAATTGAGGCTAAAACTGGGAAAATACGCAGGTTTTAACGTAAAGCTCACGCATTAGTGAAAATAAAAACTGTAGAATAAATTTATTTCAAATTATTCGTACAACATTTTCCCAGATTATATTCTAAAAGGAACTAATAGGGTTGTATTGCAAAAATTATCACCCATATTATTAAAAGAATCTGCATATTTCTTTTAGTTTTCAATTTTCTTTCGAGTTTCCATTTTCATCACTTTTTCAAATCTAAAAAATTCGTATTCTTCTAATGGTCTCGAATTGTTTTGATGCTCGTTTACACGAGGCTGATGTGGATCAGGGTTAAACTTATTATAAAACTCAACTATGTGAAATCCGCATTTATTCACATAAAAATGAATGTTACGTTTTTCAAAATAAGGTGTAAAGAGCTCCCATACTTTTGTTTCTGGATACTGCGCCTCAATTGCCTGCCACGCTGCCGAACCAATTCCACGATTGTGCGTTTTTGACGAAATATAGAATAAATCGACCTGATTGCGATGTGTTTTGTTGTTAATTTTTAATACTACGCCTCCCACCTTTTCACCGTTCAGTGAAATATGGTAAATGACTGTTTCAGGCGCATGAAAAGACTGCTGAATATCTTCATCTGATGGAATAGGACCAGCTTCTGCATCACCTAAATTTTCGATTAGCGCATTCATGAAAGCTTCCTGTAATTCCTTTTGAAATAATGCTAAATCCTCTTCATTTGCAAGTAAAAGTTGGACTTTATCTTCTAACTGTTTATTCATCTCTTTTATCCCTCCTAACAATTTAGGACTTACTCGGTTGAATCATTTACGTATAATATTAAAATATTTCTTTCAATAGGTACTGTGTGGTCTATGGGGCCTGGGGAATATTTCCAGCATCAAGCGATATTTATTTAGAGGGTAAACCCCGTCAACTACACAGAACCAATAAGCGAAATCATTTCAGGATAGAACAGAAATTTAAAACTTTTAGAATATCTATAGGTTATATTATGAAACCTTCGGATAAACTACAAAGCAAATTTACAGAAAAGTCGTTACGCTGCCCAAAGGTTCAGAAATTAGATGTTCTGGTTTGAAAGTAAAATGAAAATTCAAAGAGTGGGAATAATGGAGTATTTAAGTAAACCAGGATACAAATTAAATTTATAGAGAGATTATAAATATTGAGCCTATCCCAAAACATTATCTAATCTACTATTACCGCCAATATTATAACTCCTATTCTGGCATTATATTGGTTTTGGGACAGGCTCATTATTAAAAAACATGTGTAAAGCCTTAGACTGCGTAAGTCCTAAATTATTTACTATAAGTTAGCAATGAATTTAGGAATTTTGAGACCAATGAATTGAATAACTGTGGTTGTTCCATATTATTCATATGTCCAGCATCTTTTATTATCTCAAGCTGAGCATTTGGAATCCTTTCAGCAAGAATATTTGCAGTATTTTGGATATAAGGTATATCTAAAGTTCCTAAGATAACCAGTGTAGGAACCGCAATATCTTCTAGTCGCTCAATCGCTTCTGGCTTAATTCGAACTTCCGTGTCTTGATTTAATCAATGCCAAGGTTCGTAGTCATTAAGCATTTCTCTTAGTTTCTTCATTACAACCTCGTTTTTTAATGCAGAAGCAAACAGAGCAGAATTAATCCAAACCCTTTTTGCATTATCAATTTCCAACTTCTGGGCAATTAAGGTGACCTCATATTTGATTTCTTTAAACTCATTAGATAAAGGAAGTCCATTTATACCCGCTCCCCCAAGTACCAGTGATTTTACTTTCTCAGGGTGCTCAAGTGCGAAAGTGATGGCAGTACGTCCACCTCTTGAATGAGCCACTACATTAGATGAATTAATTTGCAACAAATCCATTAGTTTATTTAAATCAGATGATGTAGAATATTTCCCTCCATTTAACCGACCTGAGAGCCCGAATCCTCGCATATCGTATGCAACAGTATGATATTTTTTACTAAAGTACATTAACTGATCTTCCCACATTCGACAGTCTAAACCTGTACCATGAATAAAAATTATAGGGTCACCTTTTCCGATTTCGGCGTAGTGAATGAAAACGTCATCGAGATTGGCACACTTTTCATTGATCCCTAATTCCATTGGAAAATGTCTTTTTGTTGTTTCACTGATTTTTTCAGCTATCATATTTTTTCCTTCTTCTTTTCTAATTATAATATCCGTGAATAAACTCAATAATTGCTAAAGCAATACATAGGGCGGGCGTTGTCCAAATAGAGTTCTCAGAATCACACGATAACAAAAAAGACAGTGGTAACAGAAGTTCAGTATAATTACAAATCTCAAGAAGTTATTTGATAGAAAAATTCACATCGATAGAACCAAATTGCTTGCTGTAAACAAAGGTTTGATTTAGAATTTACAGCAAATTAGCAGCATTGCGCTTTCCCGTTCAATCTGTAATATTATTATAAATCACTTTAAATTAATTGTATCAAAAATAGCTTAGGGACGATAAAGATATAACTTCAGTACTTCGCTAATTTTTCATTTTGTATAAATGAGGTCATTCGAAACCTATAT
>NZ_LMVP01000289.1 GCF_002287235.1 Methanosarcina spelaei | reverse complement strand
TTTCATCGATTGGAATACCCGAGACCGATGTAACAGTTATTATTCATAAATGATTTTATTTTTTTATCCCAATGATGTATCAAAAGTTTAAGTACAATTTGTATCAAAAGTTTAAATATATTTGATACATATTATATCTTGTAGTAACATAAAATGAGTGCAATGGAAGTATACAGGAGAATTGACAAGAATTAAAGCAACCCAAAAAACTTGAGAGAATAAGCATGACAAAAGACCAAATTAGAGCTATTTTGAACGAAATGAAATAGGAGGGATGAAAATTGTACATAAAAACTTTCTGTGCCCATTGTGGAAAAACTAACTTGCACAACGTAGCAGTTAACTGTGAAAAAACTTCCAGTATTTTAAACGGGAAATTATTCTCACGCTCTACCATTAAAGGAGTGGAAGTAAGAGAAACAGTAACAGAAGAAATTTTAATGAAATCAGTTTTGAAAACGCTGAGAGAGCATAAAAAATTACATATAAGTAAAGAGGAACTTGCTGATACTCTCAAAAATAGTAATTTAGAGAGCAGTAGTAACTTTGGGACAATATTATTGTCCAGAAATTAATTGTCGCGATATCCTTATGATTTTACCTAAATTTTTACCGTCTATTTTGTTTCTCGGTGCCTTAGTTATAATTTGTGGACTTCAAGCGCGTTTTTAGAAATTGTCTCAATTATTTCCTCAGACTTCAAAGAAGCCGATAATATAATACAGAAAATGCTCGATGTTGTTTAAAAAGACTTATATCCCAAAACATACAGATCTTCTATGAAATATGTAGATAGCCTTACTGGAGTATCTGCATATGAAGAGATTTTTCTTGTATTTATAAAGGGTTTGATAATTTTCCAGCAAGAATTTTAGCTCCAAAAAAGGGCTCATTTCAGACCTTTTCTGGCCAAATAACGGAAATTTTTGCCCTATTCGTGAGCAAGATCCACTAAAACAAGGATTGAAACTTATGTTGTTATAGGTAACAAAAACTTTTGAGCTATTCGTGAGCAAGATCCACTAAAACAAGGATTGAAACGAAAAGCAGTAAGTAGAAAGGAGTTTGACTGATTTTATTCGTGAGCAAGATCCACTAAAACAAGGATTGAAACTTGTGACTGGAGTGAAGGGAGAGCGATACCCTGATTCGTGAGCAAGATCCACTAAAACAAGGATTGAAACATATTCAGAAGTCATAAACAGAA
>NZ_LMVP01000288.1 GCF_002287235.1 Methanosarcina spelaei | reverse complement strand
AAAGGTGAGGAATTTTAAACCGACCAATGTGGGGAAAATTAAATCGGCGTTGACAAGAACATGTCAACAATGAGTTAAGAAACGAGATAACTGGAAGGAAAATGAGAAATAAATGGAATTTTTCACCTTAAGAATTGAGCCATAAAGAATAGAAAAACAAATTTCATAAAGAAAAAATTCCAACCTATCAGTAGACGATTTCATTTCATTAGTAACAGTAATTGTCGGACAGCCTGTAAAGATCAGGATTTCATGACCCTCTACGCTCCCTTGTAATAAAGAAGAGAAGGAAATAAAGGTAAAGAAGAAATAAAAAACTTGAAAATACAGTAATAAACAATAAAACTATCTTAAACTACTATCTGCCTTTTCTCTCTATTTTCTTATTATATGTTTACAAGACCGCTCACCTTCTAAAATGTGACAGGTACTGGAACCTCTTCATCAAGATCTTCTCCTTTTTAAAATAGCAGTAGAAACTGTAATTCCTGCTCCTGCAAAAAAAGTGCAAAACCCGGGACTGGCTTTTACATCTGTTTCTTCTTCGTTTCCACTTTTAGGAGAAGCATTAGTCTGTATGTCTTGAGGATTGGATTCTGTACCACCTGTTTTATCGATTTCAGTTGAAGATTCGATATTCTTCCCGGTTATCGCAAATGAAGAGAAATCGGAGGTTTTGGCTTCAAAATAAAAGTATTCATCTCCTTCACTTACTTTTGTGCTTGAAAGTGCGTGCCATGTATTATCTATAAAGTGTTGAAGAGAGATTGAATCCACATCAATATTGTTTTCTTTGACCCAGGATTTACTTACCCTGAAACCTACAACTGAATTGTCAATATTTTTCTGGATTGCAAAACCTTCGTTTCCTACCCAGATATTCAGGTGCTGGTAAATCTTTCCTTCAGGTTCGTTCGGAGTCAGCACTGATTTTTCTTTCAGCTCTTCGACAATTGTGGTTATTTTCCCAGCGCTCTTTTTGGAATCAAACTGTATATAAGTAACTGAAGTGGCTTCCTGAGGGAACTCGAACTTTATCTGTTTCCCGTTTGTAACGAACTGCTGGGAAATCTCTTTGGCTTTAACATTTTTAGCAGGCTCTGGAGAGCCTCCGCCGCCTCCGGAAGAGCTGCCAGAAGAGTCGCCAGAAGAGTCGCCAGAAGAGTAGCCAGAAGAGTTGCCAGAAGAGTTGCAAACAGCGTCGC
>NZ_LMVP01000287.1 GCF_002287235.1 Methanosarcina spelaei | reverse complement strand
GGGAGAGGAATATGAAAATATATACCTCTAGTTGCGTTAACCTGCCGAAGCTAGGTTATACTATTTTCATGTTAGAAATTAGAGCAATTATTCAAAATTCAAGGTTTTGGGATAGGCTCATTATATAAAAGACATTATATATACTTACGTGATATTTATTTATATGAGGGGAATCAGGGAACTTAATGCTTTTATTTTACTCATTTTGATACTTTTTATTGCATATGTCCGATACTTTACGAGTTATTCTATTTTCGAAGATAGGTCCCTATTGGATGCCCTTCTTATCTCTTTAATCATACTCTTTCTAGCCTATATAATAAATTTCATTACCGAAAGTCTTATTCTTAGAAGAGTGCCAACTACCAAAGATAGATATCTTCTAAGAAAAACAGCATCCATACTTATTACTGTTATTGCTTTTGCTTTCCTTTTTGCAATTTGGATTGAGAGAACCAGTACCCTACTTATTGCCTATGGGATTCTGAGTGCTGGAATTGCAATTGCCCTTCAGGACATGCTTAGAAATATAGCAGGAGGGATCCTCCTTATTATAGCTCGTCCTTTCAAAGCAGGGGACAGGATCCAGGTTCAGGATACTGTAGGCGATGTCCTGGACATAGGAAGCCTCAACACTACACTTATGGAAATCCGAGAATGGGTTGAAGCAGATCAGTATACTGGCAGAATTATCAGTATCCCAAACAGTTTTGTTCTCAACCAGACCATAAAAAACTATACCAGAGATTACTCCTTCATATGGGACGAAATTCGTATTCTACTGATTTACGGCAGCAACTGGAGAAAAGCTCAAGAAATTGCTCTAAAAGCTGCAGGTCCGGTTGTAGGTGAGTTCGAAGAGCTGGCAAAAAAGGAACTTCTGCTTATGGGTGAGAGATATTTTTTTACAACCTATGATGTACATACAAATCTTTTTATGAAACTGGAGGAAAACTGGATTGAAATGCGGTTAAGATATGTCGTAGAACCCAAGAAAAGAAGAATAATTAGCCATCTTTTGATCTCAAGCATTCTCGAGGCTTTCGAGAAAGAAGAAGATATTCTGGTAGGAACCGCAGTAGGTATTGATCTTATGAACTATCCAGGAAAAGGACAATAAAAAGAAACTTGGCTCTTCGTCATTTCAGATGGGTAGTTTGAAATCTAACTTTCCTAATTTTAGATAGATCATAGTAATAAAATACTG
>NZ_LMVP01000286.1 GCF_002287235.1 Methanosarcina spelaei | reverse complement strand
TTGATGATCAGTATAAAAAGAGAGCTGAATGTGAAAAGATACATGGACATATTAAGGGTACAGTAAAATTCGATATTAGAAGAGTAAGAAATCAGAGTAGAAAACTCTACTCTCTATTGAGTTTCATAGCATATCAACTGATGGTGTTGACAGAATTGCAAAATAAAGTTGAAAGCAAAAATTCATTTGGGAGATACTTTTAAAGAAGTGGATATCAAATTAGATTAGAGATTTTAAAGTATCCTCTTCAAATTGAGTGGAAATCTCTCACTTTCCACTCACTGAACTTCTTTCTCTGATTAGTTGAGCTAAAGATGGCATCTCAAATATACTGCTGACTCTATCACATATGTACTGATATGCACTTACATCCAGTTTCTTTGCTGTCTGAACAATCGTCATAAATGTGTCGTTTGCCTTTGTTCCTTCCTCTGTTATAGTTTGAAGGCTGACATCTCTTTTTCTGACCTTTGCTCTTGCTGCCAGTTCCGCTGCATTGTTATGCAGCGGAACCTCTGGCAAGACCAGAACCTTTAACAGCTGTTCCTTGTTCTCTTTTGTCTTAGCGATTCTTTCATCCAGCTTTTCATATCCTGTTTTGGTAGAAAACAACTGATCAAACTTAACGGATAATTGCTCCGCTACCTCTGAATCTGGTTTTATTCTAAACTTAGAAAGCTCACCATAAAAGTTCCAGTAACTGTTCAGAAAAGCTTTCAGCTTTTCTTTATGATACGGAACTATTGGCCTTAATTTCTTGTAGTTTCTACCGTCATGAATCCAACAAAGAGCATGGTGATATGCAATTTGCCTGAACTGACGTGCATCATCACTTAAAAGTGTGGTAACCACAGGTATGTCTTTACTTTGATGATAGGCCGCAATTGCACAGGCTTCAAGGACTTTCTTCTTAGTAGTTTTATATCCATTAAGTGAGAAAACACAATCCAGTTTTCGACGCATTTCTTCGTCACTGAATATTTTGTTTTTAAAAGACGAGAGTTTTTCCATCCAACTTTGGGAAACATTAAACGTTTTCATCAGATTATATGCTTCATCAGTAAAGCAGTATGTTTTTTCTTTTCCACATAAAAGCACGTCTAAAACATTTTCTCTATTTTTATTGGGAACTGTAAAATAAGCAGTATAATAAGGATTACAAAGAATTTGAGTATAATAATTGACACCATTGACTCTTGCACCTGTATCATCAATCTGCTGATAAGG
>NZ_LMVP01000285.1 GCF_002287235.1 Methanosarcina spelaei | reverse complement strand
TATTTGTGGAGTTGCTAAAAACAATGTGGTAAAAGCCAACTGCGTAACTCCTAAAGACTTTCAAGATCAGATATAAGTGTGGGATCTTTATCAACACTCTTTTTGCGACCTCCCCCAGGAGCTCGAATCTTACCATCAGGAATAGATGTTCCACTTGCTCCAATCGTTCCACTTGCTAGTTCTTTACAAGCTTTAGAAATAGTATCACGAGAGATTCCTGTTGCACGAGAAACTATGCTGATTCCACCTTCACCAAGGCTAATAGCCTCAGCACCAGCAAATAGACGTTTCTTTTGTTCATCGAGAAACGGTTTGAGCAATTCATACTTTTCAGAGAGAATTTTCTCAAGTTGGTTACTCATATATATTCAATAGAAGGAACCCATATAAATAAATGCCCGAATTATTTTGTGACAATCACTTAACTCTGATGGTTTACTCGGTAGCGGAATGGAAGCTGAGAGAGAGGCTAAAAGAAACAGGGGAAACAATACGTAATCAAATTAAGAAACAAACTCAAAAACCAACACTGAAATGGGTCTTCACGCTGATGAGAGGAATTACAGAAGTAAAAATAGAAGTGGAATCAAAAGTGGTAACTCAAATTGCCAATATGGATGAAGTTAAGGACAAAATAATAAGGTTGATGGGGATAAATTGTGAAAAATACTACATTTGAGTGAAGATCTGCGGAAAGACAGCTCTACTAATAGATGTCCTGTATTTTGACTCATCTTCATAGTTTGTGTCTTCAGACAACGCAGAGGACAAACTCAGGAGAAGGCAGGGATCAAAAGCCATGTGTATCGGGAAAAAGGTTTAATCATTCATCTTTTTCTAAAATAATTATAAGTTTTCCGTACTTTTCGAGAACCTCTTTATCTACATCTTTTATCGAAGATATTCTGTCTCTTACACTCCCATCTATCTTTTTCCATAAACTGAAAAACTCTTTATCATCCATATAATCCATAGAGAGTAATTTTATAGTAATAACAAATTCTCTCCACTCCGGAACCTCCAGATCCCTTGAAAGTTCTACATTTATCTCAATATTATCTTTTTTCTCAAGTTTCATTAGCTGGAAAAGAATTACAGATACGATTTCATTTAGAAACTTATAGAAATTTTTATTAGTAATTCCCCTTATTTCCGGACTCACCTTTATATTATAGAGCCTATCCCAAAAGCTCATTTACTCTAATTATTGCTGCTACCATTACAACTCC
>NZ_LMVP01000284.1 GCF_002287235.1 Methanosarcina spelaei | reverse complement strand
TTCCACTTGGACTCGTCATAGTTCTTGGCGATCAGGGCTCTCCTGTACTTGGAACTGTGGGGGCCGAGCACTGCCGGGATACCATAGATATTACATCCGGTACCTATTGAAGCAGCCTTTTGGGAGAATGCACCCCATGCAAGTCCGCATGCACCTACACGGTTGAGCACGTAGTCCGCAACTTCTGCAAGGTTCCCTGCCATGGTCCTCTGGGCAAAGATTCCGGCAACTTTCTCAGCGGCTCCAGTGATGTTTGCATTGGATACGCAGGAACCACTGTTAAGCAGTCCGCCGCCTGAGAATGTACCCGGGAACCTTTCGTAAAGGGTCTTGCCTTCTTCATCCTTGTACATACCGATGTCCATTGCGGAACATCCGGTCACGGCCAGGCAGTAGTTTCTCTTCAGGAACTCTTCGGCAATGAGGTAAACATCTTTGGTACCGGCCGGGTAGTTCGGGCATCCGATGATTGCGATGATACCTGGAGTAGTTCCCATAACGAGGTTCAGGCCTTCTTTCCTGATTTCCGCATCACTTACCTGTCCTCTGCCAGCTCTGACCCATCCTTTCTCTTCGCTGATGGCTTTTTGTGCAGCCTTCTCAATCACGCTCAGGATTGGGATTTCCTTCTTACAGACCTGTTCGCAGCGGCGGCAGCCGATACAGACATCGTGGATGGCTTCTAGGTACTCGTAGCTTCCCTTGGCTGCATACTCCATGGCTTCTGGGATGTCCTGCTCTTCTGGACAGGCCAGCAGGCATTCTCCGCACTTGGCACACTTGTCTATGTATGCCTTGAATTCCTCATCAGTCGGAATTGCTGTTATGCCTTCTGCGTCGCGGATCGGAGCCATTACCTCAGCAATTTTCGGGACGAGCTCTCCGAGCTTATCATAGTCAAGCATTACACAACCCGGAATTGCCCCGGATTTAATCTCCTCAACTATTGAATCCACGTCGGCATCGGTGCGGTCCGGCAGGCCCATCAGGATCTTTTCATTGGATGCGATCACAGGAATCTTGAGTTTCTGAGACTCAGATAACACATCACCTCGGACGCACTGTTCGTCGGTAACAATGACATCAGGCATTCCGGAGCGGATAACCTTCAGTTCCTTTGCCAGGGACCCTACGATCTTGGCATACGGCGCTCTCCTATCAGCTTCCTTGTACCTGGTCATGTCGAATGCGGTACAGCAAAGCCCGGCAATTTCCATCTTGTCGACCAGGTTGTTAT
>NZ_LMVP01000283.1 GCF_002287235.1 Methanosarcina spelaei | reverse complement strand
TTCTATGTCCCATCTTGCTCCATATAAGTTTGCAATATCTTTTGCATTCAAAATCGACTCTGTTCCAAAATCCAGTGATTTTTGCATTTTTGATAGAAAATCTGAATTAGCAAGAAGAATCCAGTTTTTATCAAAATCAATATTCGCTATCTAAAGACTTGAATCATTAAGTTGTATTACACGGATGGTGACCATTTACAAAATCTAGTGATTTTGAATTTTACATCCATCACTAGATTTTGGTACTGAGTCTCAAAATCTCTTTCTGAATATTTGTGATATAAATGTGGTGCTTTTCATCCTCGTCATTATATACTGCAACAAGACGTACATTCATCTCATCCTGTTTTTGCTTGCCTTTATATTCTCTTCTTTTGAATGCTATTTTTACAACTGCATCAATATCTTTTCCAGAAAGTTGCTTAATGCACTCACTAATAGGTTTCCCTATGAAATCTTTGCACTTTGTTTTAGGCATTCCTTCCTCTATTGAAACAACAACAGGATCCATATTCTTTTTAATTCTTGAAACGAAATACCCCCCATTTTCTTCAACCCTTGCAAACATCTGAGTTTTGTAGAAACCAAGATCAACAAGGAGAATACGGTCTTTGATCCAGGGACCGATTTTCAATGTTTTTATCTCAGCTGATTTTTCGGAGTACAGAGCAACGGTTTTAGGGCCGTTAGCAACCGCACTTACCATAACTCCGACTTTTACTCCAGCAGCTACTGTTCTTGCTCTTGCTGCTGGAAATTTATCTGATAAAGAAGAGTGAAGACGAACAATTGTGCTGTCCTGAATGACAATATCCTGGAAGTTTTCGAGCTTCTTGCTAAGTTTTCTACCAGGTTCTTTTGCAAGTTCTTCTATGCCGTGAATTACGCACTGATGCAGGAACTCAACTAGTTCTGGAGTAAAACGATAGTACCAGCTGCTATCGCTTATGGTTTTATGGGACTCAGTTTCATATTCTCGTTTCAAACTGGAAAGTGTACGCTGCAAGCGTACGCCAAAACTAAGAGTTAAAACCCAAAAGATGATGACAGGGTCAATTTTGCGCTCACGTTTTATAAGACCAGTTTCTTTGGCAGTTTGCCTTAACCACTCTTCGGGAAACATTTCCCGAAGAGAGTCTTCAAGAGTAGGTGGGGGACGAGGAGACATAGAGATACATGTGTTAAGGTATTGTCATATAAAAACATCTTCAAGAGAAGGAATTTAGTGCTTAACCGATGACCAATG
>NZ_LMVP01000282.1 GCF_002287235.1 Methanosarcina spelaei | reverse complement strand
GGTATTGAGGAATTTTAATCCGGCTAAAATGAGGAATTATTCACCGGCCTTGACAAGAATATCTGGTTATTCCAAAAATTCTCATCATTCCTATTCATATAATATATCCATCAAGTATATTTTGAAAGTTGAAAGGATTGATTTAAATTGGACACAACAAAAAAATTTACTGGTAAAGCGGACATCTATAGTAAATATCGTCCCCGTTATCGACTCAGTTCCAAAATCTAGTGATGAAAGTAAGTGTAACATCACTACATAAATTTATAATTCTCTAATTATGTAATGATGTTACGGCAAAAACAATGGTAATTATAAATCTTACTCTTAATAACTTATCGGAACTCCCTGCTCTCTCATACCTTTTTGATAGTTATAGCAATGATTACGAATATACCACAAGAGGAATTTTTCGTAGAAAAATTCCTCCAGCCTGCCCTATTTGCAGTGCTCCTATGGTTCATAACGGCTATAATCTATACATCAAAAAAGGTCTTGGAAAAATCAGCATTGGTCGATACAAATGCCAAAATTGTGGTAGTACAGACGAAGAAGATCATAGTTTTTGGGAAGGTCTGAAAACTTTACTTTTTGATTCATTTAATAATTTTTTCCAGGTGCTCAGATACCATAAAGTTTCTTATGATGGAATTTCTGATATAATGAGCTTCATATTTCCAAGATCAAGAAGCACTATTTTTAGAACATTCAACAAAGAAATGGAACAGGAAAATGTTCCAATTTTAGAAAATGTACATATGGTGCACTATGACGAACAGCATCCAAAAGAGGGACGTTGTCAGAAATACCGTTTAACATTACTGGATGCAAAAACTCAAAGAACAATAGCAGATGAACTTTTTGAGGATAAAAGTTCAGAAACCATCAAAACGTTTCTACGAAAAAATCTAGATACATCAGAACCTGTGTTTATTGTTACGGATTTTGATAAGAGATACCCAGATATTTTAAAGGAAGTTTTTGGGGATAAGTTAGTGCATCAATACTGTTTGATGCACTTAAACAAGCTTATAGTTAGCGATTTTCCGAAGAAAACAACAATTGAACAGGAACTATTAAAATACAGGTTATTGAATATATTTTACAATCGTGAAAATGAGATTAAATTCCTGGAAAAAATTCTATCTGAAGAACTTAACGTAATTATGAATGAAGAAAAGCATCAAGAATGGAGTATAAAGGCAAAAAAGGAATTTAACCGATTTAGATATAAATTGAAGCTAGAAA
>NZ_LMVP01000281.1 GCF_002287235.1 Methanosarcina spelaei | reverse complement strand
TTTTTTATTAATATATAAATATCACAAATGTCCTATCTTTCTTCGGCTTTCATTATGCTTGTTACAACCCGTTCTCTTGATCATCATGGAATCGTTTCTGGCATTTACGATGAACTTGAAATTGGAAAAGTTATTGACGAAGTGCTGCCCAAACTTGGGCAGCACAAGTTATCTCATTCAATTATAGTAAAAGCAATGATTCTTAACTGTCTTGGTTTTGTAGACAGTCGTCTTTACATGTATTCTCAGTACTTTGAAACCCTTCCTGTTGAAAGGCTCTTAGGTCCCGGGATCAGTGCTTCTGACCTTACTGATGATGTTTTAGGTCGAACTCTTGACGAAATATATGAAGCTGATTCTACTCAACTTTTCATGAAACTTGCCATGAAAATGCTGGAAATTGTTAACATCAGGACTCAACTTCTCCAATCTGACACTACTAATTTTAGCCTTCATGGAGACTACGAATATATCGATGGCAGTTCTTCCATCGAAATCACCTATGGTCATGCAAAAGACGGTAGAGATGACCTGAAACGTTTTGGACTTGGAATGATAACAAATCAGTATGGAATACCATTATTTGCAAAGGCTTACTCTGGTAATGCGTCAGATAAAGAAACCATAATTGAAGCAATGAAAAAACTTCAAGAGAATATAACTTTCCCTGCTGACGTTTATTATATAGCTGACAGTGCTTTATACTCTGAAAATAACATCAAATCAATGAGAAAAGGAATGAAGTGGATTACTCGTGTACCTTCAACACTAAATCTTTCAAAAGACTTGTTGATCTCCGATCTTGATTTCAAACCAGGAAAAGATCCACGCTATTCATTTTACGAAACCATTGTTGAATATGGTGGTATCAAGCAAAAATGGGTAGTTGTCCATTCATCTGAAATGCAGAAACGAAAAGATGTTACTTTTGAGAAGAAAATCAAAAGGATTGTCAAAGAAGCTCAAAAAGACCTCAAAGACCTAAAGAAAATAAAGTTTGCCTGTGAAGAGGATGCCAGAGCATCTCTGGAAAGATGGAAGAGAGAAAATCCTCACTGTTTACTTGAAACAGCGGAAATTTCCACGATCTCAAAAAGAGAAAAAGGAAAGAGAGGAAGGCCACAGAAGAATGAAAAGCTTATCGTCCACTATGTTATAAATGCAGAAGCAATCAGGAACGAAGAAATTACACTGAATGAAAAAGAGTATCAAGGAAGGTTTATAATCTCCAGTAACGACACTAATCTTGATGCTGAAAAGATGCTGGATCACTACAAAAACCAG
>NZ_LMVP01000280.1 GCF_002287235.1 Methanosarcina spelaei | reverse complement strand
AGTACGGTGCTGGTGGGATGTTCATCTCTGAGCCGTCTCTGGCATCATAGGCCTTCCACTTGGATTCGTCATAGTTTTTGGCAATCAGGGCTCTCCTGTACTTGGAACCGTGGGGGCCGAGCACTGCAGGGATACCATAGATATTACATCCTGTACCTATTGAAGCAGCCTTCTGTGAGTATCCACCCCAGGCAAGTCCGCATGCACCTACACGGGTGAGAGTATAGTCCGCAATTTCAGCAAGGTTTCCTGCCAGGTTTCTCTGAGCAAAGATTCCGGCAACTTTCTCGGCAGCCCCACTGATGTGTGCGTTGGACACACAAGAACCGGTGTTAAGCAGTCCACCACCTGCGAATGTACCTGGGTACCTTTCGTAAAGTGTTTTGCCTTCTTCATCCTTGTACATACCGATGTCCATTGCAGAACACCCGCTTACAGCCAGGAGGTAGTTTCTCTTCAGGAACTCTTCAGCAATTAGGTAGACATCTTTAGTACCGCTCGGGTAATTCGGGCATCCGATGATAGCGATGATACCAGGAGTAGTTCCCATAACAAGGTTCAGGCCTTCTTTCCTGATTTCTGCGTCACTTGCCTGCCCTCTGCCAGCTCTGACCAATCCTTTCTCTTCGCTGATGGCTTTTTGTGCAGCCTTCTCAATTACATTAACTATTGGGATTTCTTTCTTACAGACCTGTTCGCAACGGCGGCACCCTATACAGATGTCGTGAAGAGCTTCGAGATACTCATAGCTTCCCTTCTCTGCATATTCAAGAGCTTCTGGGATATCCAGCTCTTCTGGGCATGCAAGCCTGCATTCTCCACACTTGACACACTTGTCTACGTATGCTTTAAATTCTTCATCAGTCGGAATTGCTGTTATGCCTTCTGCGTCACGGATTGGAGCCATTACCTCTGCAATCTTCGGGACGAGCTCTCCTAGCTTATCGTAGTCAAGCATTACACAACCCGGAATTGCTCCTGACTTTATCTCCTCAACTATTGAATCCACATCTGCGTCTGTACGGTCTGGCAAACCCATCAGGATTTTTTCGTTGGAAGCGATCACAGGGATCTTGAGTTTCTGGGACTCGGATAAAACATCACCACGGACGCACTGTTCGTCGACAACAATAACATCAGGCATTCCGGAGCGGATAACCTTCAGTTCTTTAGCCAGAGACCCTACGATCTTGGCGTATGGAGCTCTCCTGTCGGCCTCCTTGTACCTGGTCATATCGAATGCGGTACAGCAAAGCCCGGCAATTTCCATCTTGTCGACCAGGTTGTTAT
>NZ_LMVP01000279.1 GCF_002287235.1 Methanosarcina spelaei | reverse complement strand
GGCCCGAAGCATACCCCATCCTTTAGGGTGGGGTGGCCGCACGCAATTTGATTTTTTGAAAGAAGGTGAAATCGAAAACAATTTAATCAGAAAAAAATTCATCATGAGTCTAAAACTATCTTTGTTTTATTCAACACTTGTAATATTAATTGTGGCTTTAATGGTTAATTTGTCTTTTGTAACTGACTTTCATCTATATGATTCTCTCCCGATCAGTAAGATGATTTATAACGTTATAGAAGTTCAAAAATTCGCTTTCACTATGAGTTTGGCTGGATTTTTGATCGCATTTTACATTACGTCATGTATATCGTTGACTTCTCATTTCGTGCTAAAAAATTAAACACTTTTAGTGGGGATAACTGTAAATTACGGTATTAAATAAAGAAAGAATTACAAGCCTTCTCTTAATAAAGAAGTTAAAGAGGACTAATTGTTGAAAAAAAAGTTCAAATTTTGCAAAAAAAGAATACAGTCGGAGGCAGGATGGGAAAATGAAAATAGAAATGAAGAGACGGTTGAAACTTCAAAAGAGCATTGGATTTTGAGCCCTTCCGATTTTTCTTTCTTGGACTGAAAAAGGCAAATTCAAAACGATCTTCTTTTTCGTTTTTTCAGCTGGTCTTGCAGTTGAGTTTGGTAAATGTACTGATTCTTTTGTAAAGTCAAGATATCAAAAACTTATCTTTAGGGATTAATTTCTAAAAAATAAACTGCATGCAGATACAAAAGCTTGGCTTTAAATTTGCAGTGAATTCGCGTCACTGCCGGTTTCTTAAAAACTTCAAATGTAAAATATTTTATCAATGTGAATAGAATGTTTTAACAATGTAGATGATCATCTATATGAGATCTTCGTTTAGTGAAATAAGGAAAATCTTCCCTAATTTCACCGAAAACGAATTGATTATAAGTCCTCTTTTTTGAAATTCGTTAAGCTAATCTTGAGTTATGGGATGAGCTCATTATTTAATTCACGGAAGAACAATGCTTAGTCCCAATGGATCACTGGTTACCATATCTACATCGATGTATAGTGATAAGCCTGTTGAACCTTCTATAACCGCTTGGGTCTTGGTGATATCGTTATCTAATGTAACTACAATTTTTTCTCCTGACTTTGGTGTAACTGGAAATTTCTTTTCTATAGATTCTCCAGGAACTGAGGTATAGGATTTGTTAAATTCAGAATTATTTTTTGAATCAAGTAGTTCTACATTAACTTTATGGTTTGCGTTACCCCAATTGTTTATGATAAATGAATTAAAAATATCTCTTTCATTAGAATTATTGGTTTCACTACTGTTTTCTTCTTTGCTAATAAGAGAGGTATGCTGTGTAGAAGGATTTAAAATAACAGCACTTACTAGCAAAAGGCATATGCCTGCAAATATAATCAAAATTTTTTTTCCTGACATTTGATTTCCTTAACTAAATTTTTTAATTATTTAGTTGTATTCAAACCTTTATATAGATTACGTACCTTGAAAATAAATTATGTAATCGCCACCTTTAGTTCTACTGAGCTTTCAAATTCCATCTTTAATTGCTCTATTTTTATACAAGTTAACTCATATCTCTTAATACTGGATAATTTATGTCCCTTGATCTGGTTATTTATATTTCTTAACACCTGATTAACTTATTTAATACCAGTTAATTTATATTATTTTAATAAAGGTTTATTTATATTTTTAATATGAGTTAATTTATATATTTTAATGCCCATATCAATCTTTACATTTTCCTTACACGCTTCTTCATGCTTTTTCTATTTGCCTTAATCACTTTACTATGCTTGCATAGAAACATTTATACTGATGCTAACTAACACAACAACTGAATAATTCAACCAAAAACTGATTACAAAAACATGTCATTTCACAACATCTTTAACACTTTTCACCCAAAGATTCAGGAAGCCATCAAAACTCTTGGCTTTACAAAACCCACAGAACCTCAGGAAAGGTCATTTCCTCACATAATGGATGGAAAGCATACTCTTTTGATAGCTCCTACAGGTTCTGGCAAGACCGAATCAGCCGTGCTGCCTGTTTTTGACAATATTCTGAGAAAGAAACCCGAAGCCAGAAAAGGGATTTCTGCCCTTTATATAACTCCGTTGAGGGCTCTTAATAGGGATATGCTCTCTCGCATTGAGATTCTTGGGAAGCTGCTCGACATAAAAGTCCAGGTTCGACACGGTGACACTCCGCAAAGCGAAAGGCAACGCCAGTCTAGAAGTCCTCCTGATGTACTGATAACAACTCCTGAGACCTTACAGGCAATGTTTACCGGTTCCCGCCTGCGTCAGAACCTTGAAACCGTAACTCACGTGGTGATAGACGAAATCCATGAACTTGCAGGTTCAAAACGGGGAACTCAGCTAGCTGTTGGGCTTGAGAGGCTTGTGGAAATTTCAGGAGAGTTTCAGAGAATAGGACTTTCAGCGACAGTAGGGAACCCCTGGGAAATTGCAAAGTTTCTGGCAGGTAATGGAAGAGATTTTACCGTAATTGAGGTAGCTCTGTTAAAACTGCTTGAGTTCGATGTGGTTAATCCTCAGGTTTCGGAAGGGGGAAAGATACGGGAAAAAGAAGTACTGGACATTGCAAAAACAGTCGGCTGCGAACCTGAATTTGCCTCTCACCTGCTCTGCATCAGGAAAATTGTCGAAGAAAGCCAGTCCACTCTTATTTTTGTAAATACTCGGCAGAGTGCCGAAGCTCTAGCTGCCGGTTTTCGGAAACTCGGAACATCCATAGGGGTTCACCATGGTTCGCTTTCTTTTGAAGCCCGTGTTGAAGCCGAGGAAGCTTTCAAATCAGGAGCTCTCAGAGGCCTTATCTGCACCTCGTCGATGGAGCTTGGAATCGATATCGGAAAGGTCGACAGGGTGATTCAGTACGGATCCCCACGTCAGGTTTCAAGGCTGCTCCAGAGAGTCGGAAGGGCCGGGCATAAGCTGCATTCAATTTCACGTGGCACTATCATTTCTATGGAGGTTGACGATACTGCAGAAAGTATGGCAATTACGAAAGCTGCGCTGGAAGGCAGGGTTGAGGAGGTTTCTCCGCATATAAAATCCCTGGATGTAGTAGCAAATCAGATCGCAGGCATGGTTATGGATTTTGGAGATGTCGAAATTAATAAAATTCTTCGAATTCTTCAACGGACGTACCCGTTCCGGAATCTTCAGCCTGAGGAGCTTCAAAGGGTTGTGAACCAGATAGGGGATTACAAACTGGTCTGGCACGAAAAAGGTTCAAATATAGTCAAAAGGCGCAGGAATAGCCGGGAATACTATTACGAGAACCTATCCATGATCCCGGATGAAAAAAAGTACGAAATCTATGATATTGTAAGTGGAAAATCGGTCGGTGTGCTGGACGAAGCCTTTGTCGTGAATTTTGCAGAACCTGGAGCCGTTTTCATAACTAAAGGCTACATGTGGCGTGTCGTTGAGATGCCTGACCGCGAGCAGGGAAAGGACAGGATCAAGGTCGAGCCTGTGGAAGGTATGGGTGAGGTTCCTAGCTGGACCGGAGAAGAAATCCCTGTGCCTTTTGAGGTCGCCCAGGATGTGGGAAAACTCAGGTCGGAGATTGCAACTTTTATCCGTGCCGAACTTAATGATGAAGCTATTGCCAGACAGTTACAGGCAAAATACCCCGTAACAAGGAATGCCGTGCTAGAACTGATCCGCCTGGTACGCGAACATGTGGAAGGAGGTTTCCCTTTGCCTGATGCAGATACGATTGTGATCGAGGATGAAGGAGATGCTGTGACCCTGAACGCCTGTTTCGGCCATAACACAAACGGCACTCTTGCCAGGGTCCTGACTTCACTTCTTTCAGCCCGTTTCGGGAGCAGTGTTGCTCAGGAAGTAGATCCTTACAGGATAAAGCTGACCCTTCCGAGGCGGGTAGGCTCTTTCCAGATCCGAGATATGCTGCTTTCCCTTCGCCCTGAACACGTTGAGCCGATTATAGAAATGACCCTGAAAAATACAACTCTGATGAAATGGAAAATGGTCCACGTAGCCAGAAAGTTCGGAGCCCTTTCTCAGGATATTGATTACGATCGGATAAGCATGAAAAAGCTGCTGGAAATCTACCAGGGCTCTTCGATGTACGATGAGGTAATCCGCGAAATCTTCCACGACCTGCTTGATGTCCCGAGAACAAAAGAAGTCCTTAAAAAACTTGCAGCCGGCGAAATTTCAGTTGAAGTCTCCATGCCAACCCCGATAGGTTCAGCTGGCTTTGCCATGAAGAAAGACCTGGTCGCACCGGAAAAAGCTGACCGTTCAATCGTACTTGCTCTTAAGGAACGCATTATGAACGACAGAATTGTTTTATTCTGTACGAATTGCAAGAAATGGACTTCTCGCAGGCAGGTTAAGAGCGTACCTGAAGAAATCGTCTGCCCTGTCTGTGAGTCCAGGATGATTGCAGCCCTCAAACCCTGGGAAGAAGAGGAAATCAACCTTGTCAAAAAACAGGCAAAAAAGGTCAATGTCTCAGCTGAAGAAAAGAAACGAATACAGAGAGTTTACAGAAACGCAAGCATAGTCCGTTCTCAGGGAAAGAAGGCGGTTATTGCACTTGCAAGCCGAGGAATAGGGCCTGAGACAGCATCAAGGGTGATTGAAAAAATGAGGGTGGATGAAGAGGCGTTTTACAGGGATATTCTGGTTGCAGAGAGAAATTATGTGAAGACAAAAAAGTTTTGGGAGTAAAATAGTAGATTAAATTTAAGCTGGCGTACTCTATTGAAAGTAAAGATATGAGTACTGAAATAAATGCATGTTAAATAGCAGTAGATAATAGCATTTATATAACCACTCCTAAATATTATGTAGTAAGACATCTGATACAATCTCCTTCTAATGTATGCCATTTCTCACCCACCTCGCCTACTATTCAGATGTCTTATTCCCCAATCAATTTTCTTTTTGTGCTTTGTGAGCTGCTGTTACTTTGGCCCTTAAGATTGTTGTGTGCCGATGAATAATTTTCTTGTTTGGCATTTTAGATCATTCGAGTCATAGAACGGTTTTACCCAGTTATCTGTTGTATCGAGTTGCAGTGGTTTGCTTGATGTGCTGTTTTCATGCAGGCTTCTAAACCTGTAGTGGTCGAACAGTCGGATAGCTTCAATAGCATAATAGTAAGCTATATCTACATCCCGAATTTCAATCAAGTTATCTCCATTGCTTATTTCACCACCCTGGGATAGATTTGAAGAGCCGCAGAACACGACCGGATTATCGCCATTAAAGTCACAGACAACGAATTTGTGGTGTATAACCTGTCCAGTTCCACCGCTATATTCTTCCTTGAATGGTGCTGGAACGTCCTTTTCCAAGAACTCAAAGCTTGTCACTCCACTGTTCTTTCCTTGCTTGAACAAGCTCAGCTGGCTTTTTTGCTCGATAGTTCCAAGGGAGAGAATATTTTCTCTGTTTGACAGATTCTTAAGGGCCGACATTACAGATCCTCCGCCAGAAGTCTCCATTACAGCAAAGAAGACCGAACTTTTTGCCGAATCTATAGCCTGAGACACTGTTTCCAGGGAGAATGCAGTTTTATGCGGGGCATAGCTGATTGAAACCGGGGGATTGTGATTCGTTGTTGCTTCAAACCATTTTGATGCGATGGTTGAGGATTTAAAACCGTTTTCATCATTGAAAGCCTGTCCGAATGCCTGCTCATAGAGCCTGGCGGTTATGGGGTCATTAAAGACAAGGACACTGTTAGCCTGGATGTAGAATCCTCTTAATGAGAAATTGGCTGAGCCTGTTAGCACCTTTACAGGTTTACCATTTTTCTTTTGAATCATTACTTTATTATGTGCAAAACGGGAGAAATTTCCGGTTTTTACCGCTGCTCCTGCCTGCTTTAATTTGTCGACTACCTTAGGTTCAACTGAAGTTGGTTTGATGTGTAGCGGGGCATTATCCTGAAACACACGAACACGAGGCCCCATAGCAGCAAGCTTTCTAATAATGTCAGGCTCATCAAAGTCATAAGAGAATACGTCCACACTAATCGAATCATCATTCAAGCACTCCTCAAGAAAATCAAAAAGCATTTTCCTTGCGTGAGCACCCAGCCACTCATATTGTGCCTGGTAAGGGCCGGTATTGAAATCAATGGACTTGACTTTCGGCCTGATAGCCTTATTATCGAACCTGTCAGTGTAAGCCTGAGACGAAATATACCCTCTCGTAAAACCCAGCTCAAGATTGGGAAAAGCACGATAACTGAGGTCTACTTCAGCCTGAACGCTGGAATCTAAATCAACAAACCCGTTTCTATTGAAATAACATGCATAAATAGTGTAAACGTACTTTCCAGGGCCTGCACCAGGAAAATGAACCCAATGGAATGTCTGGAAGGGAGCTTTGTTCGAATCTTCCCACATTTCAGGAGTAAGCTCGGTTTCACGTGCAAGCTCTCTCTTAAAACTAAGTCTGTTCTTCAACCAGTATTCATTCGAACTGTATGGACCTTTATTCGGAGTAGCAACCTTCACCGCAAAGCCAGCAAGGTTTTTCGTCTTCTCTTCATCAATATCAAATGCCAGAAGAACAGCACCGTCTCCATCATAAGCAGTTACTGCCAGACCTTTACTCTTAAACAATTTGCTCAAAGGCATGATAATGCGCTTCCTATATAATCGCTAGTAATAAGAAATTACGAAATAACAGGATTTAAACACTTGAGTATCAGAACTAAGAAAAAAGTACATTGTGCTTATATTTGTAATTTGGATTCATTGGCTATTCTAAAACTCCAAATGGCTACAGCTTTCAACCCTGGGAAGAAGGAGAGATCAAGATCGTTAAAGAACAGGCAAAGATGGTTAAAATTTCTCCTAAAGGGAAAAATAGTTTCGCTGTAAAAACAGTTGATAAATTATTTTACTCAATTAAACTATCGAGTTCTTTCTCACGCTCTGAAACATGCTTGCATAATTTGATCCACACGTTTTCTGGTACTGCGTCTAGACATCTAGATGATAATGCCTTGTGAATATACTGAAGGAAATTCCTTGCTCTATATATTATATATGGTTTTTTGTCAGATACTCTTACTCCGATGTTCCTTATCGTTGAAGTTATATCATATATTGGGTCTTCAAGATCTTCTTCTATTGCAACTTTAGCTATAGAATAAAGAGAAGTTAATAATTTTAATTCTGACAATTCGGCATCTCTCGTTATTGGTTCTTTATCAATAATTTTTGAGCCAATATTACCTAAGTTTATTATTACAACTTCAATTTCTATTTCCCATTTTTTTTCAATAACTTTTTTTCCAAATTCTTCAAGTACTTCTGTTATACGGTAAATAAGCACATTGAGTTCATTATTCTGTGGCGTAATAGCACTAATTCCGATTTCTCCAACCGAATTAATAATCTTTTTAACAATACTTTTTTCATTGTTTTCAACCATCATATTTCCGATTTTTTGTAAAGCATCTATGGTCTGAACTGAAGAATCTAACAAATTGTCCTTTGTCAATGAATTTTTTGCAATCTTTTTAAGTGAATAAGTTATTGAAGGTATTGGAGTATACAGTTTTTCTTCAATCAAAACAGTTCCAATATTAGAAAGTGTAATAGATGTGTCTATTACCGTTCTTTCCATCTCTTGTTTTACAGCAATAACCCCAACTATCTTAATATAATCAATAATTCTCTTTACTATGGCTTCTTTGCAAGTTAAATCATAATCTTTGTCTTTGATAATTTGAATTGCTTTGTTTTCAATTATTCTTAGTCCATAGCTTGTTGTTCCATAGTCATAAGCCATCATTGAACCCTGTAGCACATCAACAATTGGCTGAATTGTGTCCTCAATAGGTTGAATTTTCCCATTTTCATCCATGCTATTTGAGTTTTCAAGTTCGATTGCTGATTTAATAGAATCCACACGGATATTTTCGGAGAGTAACTTTATCAAAATGTGTGGTTTAAACATTTCAAGTGTTTCTAAAAGATATGATCCTAAAGCTAAAAGCGAAAAAATAAAAAATGCGTATAAAAACCAAGTATAAATTTCGAATAATGAGCCCATTGATATATTGCTTGAACTCAAAACTTTAATTATATTTATTAAGAAATTGTCAAAAATAAACACCTGCCCCAATGTCGTATTGCCTGAAATTGAAGTTATTATCATTTTTTGTAAGTATACGCCAAAAATTATACAAAACGCATACGTTACCATCAATATGAAAAAGTCTGGGTTTCGTTTCGAATCTTTGAATATATTAATAACACGTGCAGAATAAGATGAAGACGTCTGTTGAACAGCAACTAGACTTAAACTGACAACTATAGCAATTATTGCAGCTTCACTTTCTACTATTAAACTTATAAAAGAGCTTGCATTATTCACATTTGAATGATCAAAAGTTACTTCCCTTATAAAATAAGCCGTTATTCCTGCTACAACTAAAAGCAAGATGTAATAAACAATCCTTTGAGTTAGTCTTGTTTTAAATATCTTATCCAACTCTATTTTAAAAATTGTAAAAATGCTCAAAAGAAATATTCCAATTAAAATAAAATATGTGAATCTGTTGTAAGCGACAGAAAAAAACATAATAGTCATCATTAGTAAGTAACCTTTGATAAATAGTAGATACTTTTCATTGAAACCTTGGGTTAAATAAAATCTAATCTTGTTGACTTTAATGTTATGAATATTCTTTTTTACTGAGTCTTCTAAAATAGTTCCTTTTGACACATATACCATCAAAGATTATCAATAATATAAATCTGTTGTAATTATACTTTATCAGGAATGAAGCTTAAGGTAAATATCTATTTGTTTCACTTTACTTGGCCAAATAGTCACGCCTATTGATTATTTTGAAGATAACATAATTGATTTGAGAGCAATCTTAACTCTCGACCTAAATTTCAAAAAATTAGTACATTCTTATAGGTAGCTCAATGGGAAGATTTTGATGGTGCCGTGCGCCGGAAATATAATTAAAAAGTGATTTAAAAACAGTTTGCTTTTAAACTTAGAAATCTCAATACGTTCTCTTTCTTGAACCGACGCTGACAAAATTATAATAATCTCTTCATAGTCAATCCGATAGAGAATCCTGAAATCCCCAACTCTTATTCTAAAAAGCTTTTCACTGGTCTCGTAGATTCTTTTTGCATCATGAGGAAAGGGTCTTCAGCAAGTTTTTCAATGTTTTTAATAATTCTCTGGCTGTTTTTGGAATCGAGTTTTTTGATGAAATTCTTTGCAAGCGTGTCCAGAAAAATTTCAAAAATATTAGAGTCCCAGTTCTTTCTTGAACTCCGAAAGGGATATCAGTTTTTCTTTTTTCTGGTGCTCATAGCTTTTATCTACGAGATTTCTTTCCTTATCAGTGAGGATACAGTCTATGTCTACCATGTGCTCTCTTATGTCTGTCAGTTGTTTTTTGATAGAATCGAGTTCCTTTATTACTTTCTCCTCAAAACCAGCCTCAGCCATGATAAATGGTTGATATGAATCTTATTTATAAGTATGCTTTCTTGATATTCCCGTTTTTTTCTTTATTTAAAGGAATCTTCAAAATAGCGGCGTAATCTCATGATTCCAGTCGAAGGACTTGAGGGAAGCTCGGGACGGAAACATAAAATAAAAAGTAATATCGTTCTGGATCTTTACGGCTCCTGGCTAACTTTTGCCTTCAATTTTGGTTGTAACAGTTTTAAATACTCACAGATTAAATGTTATTCCGGTAAAGATGGAAGGCAAGAGCTTGAACTACACGGTCCTGATAGAACAGGACGAAGATGGGATGTATATTGCAAAAGTTCCCGACATATCCGGTTGTTATACTCAGGGAAAAACAGTTGAGCAGGCTATGGAACGCATAAGAGAGGCGATACAGGTCTGTCTTGAAGCTGAGGAACTTGAAGATGTTATGCCTCTTAAGTTTATAGGGATTCAGCAGGTAGAGGTAAAAGTATGAGTAGACTCCTTCCTGTAAATGGAAGGGAAATGTGCAAGATACTTGAAATGCTTGGCTTTCAAAAGGTGCATCAGGTTGGAAGCCATATGAGATATGTTCACCCTGACGGCAGAAAAACAGTAGTGCCAGTACATGGGAATGAAGATTTAAGCATTGGTCTCCTTAAGGAAATCCTGAAGCAGAGCAGGATTTCACGGGAAATGTATGGTGAATTAAGAAAAAAGGTTTGAGAAATCGAAGGCTTAAGTTTTCTTTTCTTCTTTAAAGCGGCGTAATCTCATGATTTCCAATCGAAGTAGCTAATGGGGCTGGGCCGAAAAAATAATAAAAAAGTGATACAATCCCGAAATTCCTTCTTTATCAAATCTGTTTTTCTCTAATAAGCTTTAAAAAATAAAACAGTCCTTTTGTATAATGTAAAAAGGAGAAGGTAATATCCGGCTGAGATACAAGTTTCCTCAAGTAAATTCTGAAAGGCATTCAGAGCTAACCGCAAGCAACTGGATACAGCTGCGTGAGCCTGGTAGTCTAGCACCGCCATACTTTTATCAGTCCCGTTAATGATCCTGAGCACTCTGTTTTCTATGGCGGTTCTTGGCATATTTTCTCCTTTTTCTTTAGCAGATGTTGGCATCAGTTCTTTGCAAACGATAAAACTAACCATATCTTTACAGGATATTGTATACCTTGTAGGGCTGATTTTTATTCATGAACTCGCTCATTTTGTCTTTGTTCCGGGTTTTCTAACGTCGAATAAAACGTTTTTAGGAATTACTTATTTTGGCGGATTTGTTTACTCGGAAGAAGAAGTATCAAAATCAAGATATATTCTTATCACACTGGCACCTTTTATCCTGCTCTCAATAATACTCCCTGGAATCCTTGGGGTTCTGGATCTGTTAAATCCGTTAGCAAAGGTTCTGATATTGTTAAATGCTATGAGTTCTGGCGTGGATATCCTTATCTTAATTCTTGTACTAACTCAGGTGCCTGCAAATGTGTATTTTACCTTCAACGGGATAAGGACTTACTGGAAAAGGATAGATCAGAGCGTTCCCGAAAGCAATTGAAGACATGTGATCCTAAAGTACACACATAAAATACACACATAAAAATTTCTTTTTATACTCAGGGAAAAACAGTTGAGCTGGCTAGCGTATAAGAAAAGCGATACAGTTTTGTCCTTTGCTGAAAAAATTTCAGACCTAATATTGTCTAATATTGTAACAGGACCTGTTTTTTATCAGATCCTAATTTCTTATTCAGTACTTTTAGTTAAAATTTTCTGTAAACTGTGCTTCGATATCCAGCTCCTATTACAAAAATAATAAGCTGTGATCGTGTAATATTCAACAGTACTCGATATTCTCCTACTCTCAAAGAATGGATAGGTGAGTCAGGAGACATTTTTAATTTCTTGACGTGTGAGAACGGATTTTCCTTAATCCCATTAATCGCATCAAAAATTCTTTTTCTAACTTCAGGTGGCAGTTTATTGATATCCTTAATAGCGTGTGAAGTATACTGAACAGTGTACATTAGTCTATACCTAACATTTTCTTTGCTTCATCTTCGCTATAGTATCTTCCTGCTTTTATGTCTTTCAGGCTTTCTTCAATTTCTGTAATTTCACTGTTTGTTAAGGGCTCGCTATCATAAGCCATAGTTGCAATCCTTTCGATTACGGAGCTATAAGATTCTTCTCGGTGGGTTTTTAAGCCATTTAACATCTCTTTTACTCTAGGTTCAAGACAAACTGTAGTTGTAGCAGCCATATGCTATCCTATAGGATAATATAGGTTATAAACATTTTGAGTTCAACAGGTTGTGTATCAAAGTTATCTAAAATTAAATAGATTCTCTGTCCTTTCAAAGATTTGTTCGAAAAAATTTCTTCATTCCTTGAAAAAGAAAGAGCAACGAAAGTAGCTGTTTTTGGTTCTTATGCCAGAGGAGAAGAAAAGCCGGAAGCGATATCGACATTCTTGTAGAGTTTTCTGAAATAATAGGTCTGCTAATCCTTACACGAATTGAAAAGGAACTATCAGAGTTACCTGGAGTAAAGGTCGATTTGTTACCGAAGAATCAATAAGTCCATATCTTATTGACGAAATTAAAAAGGAAGCAAAAGTTATTTGGAAGCAAAAATTATTTCGGCATGAAAAAGAATGAATCTCTTTACCTCAGTCATATTCTCAGTCATATTCTCAATTTTATTCTTATCCCGATGAAATTAAGCTACACCGGAAAATCGCTGAAGTCGATTTCTTCACCCCTTCTCAACTGATTTCGGAGAAAAGTAAGTTTGTTATCTATTTTTTCGAGGCTCTTCAGGTACTTTTTTTCATCCTGTGTGGTTTTTAATAGTTTTGAAATCCCGCCATTTTGAATAACCAGTCGCTGATCTGCCGATAGAGCAAGAAGAGGATCGTGAGTACTGATTAAAACAATCTTGTTATTACTCACCAGAAGTTCCAGAGATCTAATCTTGTCAACGCCTGCATTCTCAATCTCATCGATCAGGACGACAGATGCCGGACTGAGAAGTGCGGTATCTGCAATCATTAAAGCGCGTGATTGTCCTCCTGAAAGTTCCGTAACAGGAGTTTCCCTGCTGAAAGGTTCTCCTGCCAGGATGTTTGCAGTATCATATATTTTCTGAACAACATGGGATATCTCATTAACCATACGGCTCTCTGCGTGCAGGGTTAGAAACTCCTCGACACTGAGATCCATAACAAAGTTCATATTCTGTGAAAGCTGAGCTATAAAACGCCCTTCAGTTGAGAAACGCTCCTCGTCATCCGGAGCTCGGCCATTAACCAGTATTTTCCGGCCGGTTGGAGTATCTTCCTGAGACAGAGATTCTATATCAGCCAGAAGACGTGACTTGCCTGATCCTGTCGGACCGACAATTGCTGTCACCTCGCCTTTTTTTAGCTCTATCGAAAAGGCTTCTTTTTCATCATTCTTATTGCGTCCAGGGAGCACGGTTAGTGATTCGACCGTGAACCCGTTTCCCTGTTGAAGAGCTCTGGCCTGTTCAATAAATAGAAAGAAACCATCAATAAAGGCAAAAGAGCTGCTTTCCATCTCAATAAAATAATCTTCACCAAGTATCGAACCCAGCTCTTCCAGTTTTTCATTCCCATAATGTACGGAATCAATTGCAAACGCAGAGAAGTAATCCTCTATCCAGGGCATCATCTTCCTGAGTTCGTTTATCGTCATGTGAAGCAAATCTGTCCGCAATCTATTCCTCTCCCTTAGCCTATTCTTCTTCCTCAGCCTGTTCTTTTCCCTTAGCCTATTCTTCTCCCTTAGCCTGTTCTTCTCCTCTGAAATTTACCAGCTTTGAAACACCAATCTGCTTGTCGTCCCCGATTTTTCTCTCTCCAAGACAGTATGAACACAGAGCTCCGGGCATGGTAAACCGAAGTGTAGCTCCCTGAAGGGTTTCAATTATAGAGGTTTTTTCCATGAGTTTTGCAAGATAAAAACTACCCTGTCCTGTAACGCCGTTGATCTGAATTATCATTCCTCTGGGGTTAACCTGTCTGACTCTGTATGCAAAGACTTCACGCTCTGCCTGGGACACAATATCCCCTTTAGTAATAACAACAATGTCTGCAAGTTTTAACATTGGGCCTATTTTTTTAGGTGTGTTGACACCACTCAGGTTATCAATAACGCAAATTGCCAGAACATTCTTAATATGGGGAGAACAGCGGTTGCAAAGGCCTGCACTCTCGGTAATCAAAAAATCAAAACTTCTCCCTTTGGCCCACTTGAGAGCTTCTTCAATATTGCTTACAAAAAAGTGGTCAGGACAGAGTCCTCTTGAGAGCCCGGTTTTGACCGGAATATTGTGAGTGGAATAGAGATTCTCATCCTGAGCCGAGAGGCAGTCAAATTTTACCACACCGATTGAAAAACCCTTCTGTCTGAGCTCTTCTATGGTCTTGATAATGATACTGGTTTTTCCTGATGAGGGAGGACCTGCTACCGTAACAAGCCTCACACAACACCTCCTGTCTCATAAAACTGTTTATTGAAAATTTCTTCAATTTCGTTTTTAAGCTTTCCTATGTCAGTATTCATCAAAAAATCCCAGCCCAGCCAATAGAGTGAGTTTCTTCCTCCAAGGTTACTTTCAAGATTATTATTAACTTCAGGGTTCGTTGTTGGGAAAAAGGCTCTGGCAGAGATTTCCCCAAATTCTTTTCCACAGATAAAATCAGTAATCTCTTTAACCCGTTCGACCGCACTTTTTTTAACCAGCATCTGTACAGGACTTACAATAGTTCCTTCTGAAGGTATATTAATTGTTATCCGGGATTTATCCTGAATTTTCTTGGCAAAGAAGAGAGGCATGATATACATTGGTGGTACATCATCTTTTTTGCTGTCTATCATTTTGACCATTTCGGACGGATGGATTCCTGTATATACTGACGAAGCAAGCTTTTTAATTCCTTCCATACCGTAAAGTCGGTAGAAAGGGAGGAGTACTCCATTACAGAAAAAACCATCCTGTCCCCGCATAACGACCTTGTTCCGGTGCTCGTCTTTTAAAAGATCTTCCCAGGATTCTGGTCTGGTATTATCCTTCATGAGTTCATCTATCGTGACAAGAACAAGAAGGTTTGCAGAAATCATGGTAAACTGGCTGCGGGGATCGGCAAAACCGATGGATTCAAAATCAATGTTCATGGGAGCTGGAGCAAGATTTATAAAATATTCCTTATTGAGAAAATTCTCTTGGAAGGATTTGTGGTAGAAGCTGTTAATATCAGAACTTACAATTATGTCCGGCAGTTCGTCAATCGATGTAATCAGATCGATATAGGCATAATAGGAAAGTTCATGATTAACATTTCCTTCCACGAGAGAATGGAGCACATTATTCATTTGTCTGCTGTACTCAGTTGAGAAGTTATCAAATGCACGGTTAAAGGGCATCTTCATGCCGCAGGGCAAAAGGGCAAGAAGGGTCAGCTCTTTTTGCCGCTCCGGGGAATCTGCAAGGGTAAAATCTCTTTTTGTTTCATTGTCTAATATAGCCTGATTAAGGAGCTTAATAAAGGAGTCTTTGTTCAGCGATACCATTGATAGGGCTGTTTTCAATTTCAGTAAAGGGCCAAGTTTTTCGAGAACTTCCTTATTTTCAAATTTCTCCATTCCATGCTGTTTGAATATTTTTAGTAAATATGGGTATTCACTTAAGATCTGGTATATACTCATTGTTTCGTCAATTGCTTTCATACCATTCCGCCTGATATGTCCTTGAGCAGTATTTTCTCTCCCTTTATAATATTCAGATTATAATTTTAATAACAGTATCTCCATTAAGGAAAAACTTACGTTATCAAACAGTATCAATTCCACATTTACACCGTTTTCTTTTTTGTTCTGTCTTGTGGAATATTAGTTATTCCAATAAAAGATACAAACATATAAATATTGCTATCTAGGAAGTCTTATTCCTATTAACTCCTCAAATTAGCTCCTCAAACTAACCTCAAATTAGCTTTCAAATTAGCTTTCAAATTAGCTTTCAAATTAGCTTTCAAATTAGCTTTCAAATTAGCTTTCAAATTAGCTTTCAAATTAGCTTTCAAATTAGCTTTCAAATTAGCTTTCAAATTAGCTTTCAAATTAGCTTTCAAATTAGCTCATCAAGTTAGTTCATTAAATCAACTTTGCATTTCTTCCATTCTAATTTGAGAAATAGTTACTTTACATGTAATGTTCAACTTTTCCTTCTTCACTTATAGCAGCATCGCAAGGAGGATATATTACATGACTGCTTTTGAAATAATTACAAATGTCTGCATAACTATTGAATGAATTATAAGCATCATCTAAAGCATATGAACCAATTTTAATTTTCAACTTCTTCAAGAGTAGCTTGACAGTGAGGAGACATAGATACGAACATATTATAATTATTGTAAAATTATATTTAGGAGACAGGGTTTAATGCTTAACTGATGATACATGAATGAAAATCTTATAATACATCTCCTCTATATTTCTATAGTTCATAATGGACTTTTAGGGGTATGTATATGAAAAAATACATCTACTTCGTACTACTTATTTTGCTATTTGGACTGATTGTCAGCGGTTTTGCCGAATCGCAAAACGACGAAAATGCTTCTCAATCAAGTTCACCGCTAAATACCTTCAAGTCAGCTTACCAGGACATTGCATGGGGAAACAACGTCCAGAAGCATCTGAGGATACTTAAAACAGATTTGGATGGAGTATCCAACGCTACAAACAACTCTGACTATACAATGCTTGCAGTCTACGCCCAACAAATAGTAAACGATACTCAGAATGCCACTAAGGAGAATGATCAATATACCGTATCTCCCAAACTCCAGGATGCACAGAAAGAATGGAGGGTTGCTCTTCAGGACTATAACTCTGCAGGTCAGTTTTTGCTACACGGAGCAAATGAGACGAAAAATGGTACTGTAGGAGCTGAAAATTTCCTGAAGGCCAGAACATTTCGCAATTCCGGTACAGATCATCTTAAGAGAGCGTCTGAGTTAGCAGGAATAACATAAACTTGTTTCTTTTTTGAAGCAGGGATGAAGTATAGAAAAACTGTTGGTCTTATGCTGGATTTCTAAAAACTACTTCTTTAAATCTTGAACCTTACTTTCTGCAGATGTCCTTACAATTTTCACAATTTTTTCCGTTATCGTTTTTTCTGTGGTAACTACATATAATGTCAGAAAAAATATTTTCAAAATTTCCTGCATCCTCATTCAGTGGAGTTTAAGAAAATGTAAAAATGAAGAAAAGGTATAAAGAGCACTATTCAGACTACTACAACGTTAAGTTTGAAAGTCTGCTCCTCACCTGTTGACTCCCAGGATCTTTTGTATATTGCGTTTACTTGCTGACTGCCTTTGGCTACGCCTTCAATTTTCCATAAACGAAATCCACCTGCACCAATTATGAAATTATTTTTCAAAGATCCGAAGGGTTGGTATTTGTCCGAGAGCTGGTTAAGTCCGTTACTTAACCTGAGTTGCCAGGAATAGCCTGTACTCGGATTTTCTTTAAGCATCAAAAAAAAGGCATTTCCTTCTTTAATATATATGGTATTTCCGTTGTCATTTTCGGTTATTATCTTATTTTGACTTACTATATCATGTTTAGCACATACAGCAGTTGGAAGTGTTACCAGAGCCAAACATGTAATCAAAACTATCATTCCAGGTATAAATTTTGACATTATATCACCATCCATTCACAGCAACTTAATTATCGAATTATTTTAGCTATCTATTTTCGTTTTTCATATCTCTAACCTTCATTAGATTTTGAAGCTTAGACTTATTCCATATATCATATTGAAAAGGTGGAAATTAAATACTGATATCACTGGCTGATATATAAAACAAGTAGAATAAATTATCCTTAAGATAAGTAATTACAGAAAAAATGGACGATAAATTACTTATTATGATGAAATATATTCCTTTATAATATGAAATTAAAATAGACTTTCAGCATCTAACATTAATATAAAAAGAGGTTATTATCGACTCTGTTCCAAAATCCAGTGATTTTTGCATTTTTGATAGAAAATCTGAATTAGCAAGAAGAATCCAGTTTTTATCAAAATCAATATTCGCTATCTAAAGACTTGAATCATTAAGTTGTATTACACGGATGGTGACCATTTACAAAATCTAGTGATTTTGAATTTTACATCCATCACTAGATTTTGGTACTGAGTCTTATTATCAGATTAAAAAATAAATTCCTCAAATTAACCATAAAAACTCTTATTTTACTGGCACCTTTTGTTGTAATTTCAATAATACTGCCTGAATTCTGGGAATCCTAAACTTATTGAATACTCTGGTAAAATTTATGGTATTACCAAGTATAATGGTTCAGGTTATTTTTTTCATTTACTCATTTTCCAGTCTCTATAATTCTCCAGGTCGCCTTTGATAAAATTAAATGCAAAAGCAAGCACAGCAACATCGTCGACAAGTCCAATTAGAGGAAAAACATCTGGAACAATATCAACTGGACTTACTAGATACAGAAAGGCAAACACTATCAATAATGCTGTCTTTTTTGGAAGCGGGTATCTTCCTTTAAATAAATCCAACAACATAGAAAGCAATAGTCCAAAGTAATACCAGCTTTTTCTGAAATCTGTTGAGTGGTAACGATAGTCTCTGACTTCTTCAGAAAATCCCAGGTTAGTATCAGAAATTTTTTCTGGACTAATGTTAAAGTACTCAAGATTTGCTTCAGTTGGTTTCGTTCTTACATTGTTCATTCTATCCATAATAACTCCCAGTCACATATTAATTATAATTGTATACATAATTTTTTATATTAACCATATCCTGTTAGTATCTCTTCTCGTCCTATCGAACAGTATTTTTCCTTATCCTATTGATAGTGTTTCCCTTTTTGCACTAATTAGAGCAATAAATAGTCTTATAACAAAACTGGTCTTTCTTTTCGAAACTGACTCTGCCATTACATTTAGCCACTAAACTTAGTCATTAAATTTGGCCATTAAACTCAATATACTCTTGATTACCGAATTTTACTATTATCGGGAAAATTTGATTATAAATTACCAAGTTAAAAACAAAATCGGTAGCGTAAAACCCAAAAACGTTGTCATCTATCTGGAACACTTTAATCATTGTGATTCTTAACTTCCAGTTCCTCAATTTCCATATAGACTGTCCCTGAATTCAGCGGTTTGGCGTGTACATGATAAACCCCACTTTCTTTCACAGTAAATTCAGGATTTTCAGGAAGGTAGCTCTTTCTTGGCTGTGTCAATACAAATGTGTTTTGGAGAGCAATATATGAGTCTTTACTAATTGTTACGTTTATTTTCTCGGGACCATTGGGATTATCAATCCAAAATTTATAAGTTATATCTTTAGTAAGGTTAACCTGAAAATCAGATTCTTCGGATACCGATTCTAACAGGACACTATTTTCGCTTCCCTGAAATGCAATGACTATATAAAATAAAGTAATAACTATATAAAGTGGAATAAGACTCCTGGATTTTTTCGGCTGTTCTGGCATTTTTCCCCCCATCCGGCAATTCAGGTGCTCAGATAACTTGAATCAATCGCTTCCACTGAAATTTCCACTGATTTTCGTTTTCAATGTATTTCTTTCTCTTATCATGGTAGGAACCATAATTTTATATGCCAGTCGGTAGAGGCAAAGGACTGGATACCACTTCTACCTCCAACAGAGAAAGTCCTTCAAACTTTCGTGCTTACCAGCCATGCTTATAAGCAGTTATAGGTTCAGGCTTCACTTCGGATCCTCTGCAACGCGCAGGACAATCTTTCCACGAGTATGGCCGCTTTCGCTCATTTCATGTGCTTTTTGTGCGTCTGCAAGAGGAAGCACAGTTGTTACAATAGGCTTGATTTTCTGTTCATCTATTATGGCTGCTATTTGAGCGAGTTCTTTTCCATCAGCCTGCGTCATGAGCCTTTCTGCCCGTACTCCGTGTTTTTGTGGTGTTCCGTCGGGAATGCTGGCTACAGTCGTTACCAGGAATCCTCCGGGTTTTAACACACCCCAGGACCTTTCTAATGTATCTCCCCCAATTGTGTCCAGCACAACGTCAAGATTGCTCATGATATCTTCAAACCGCTGGTTCCTGTAGTCGATTACCTCATCACAACCTATACTTTTTAGGAACTCGACATTTGTACTCGATGCAGTGCCAATAACATATGCACCTTTCCATTTGGCAAACTGGACTGCAAAGCTTCCGACCCCACCCGCAGCTCCGTGAATAAGCACAGTCTGTCCGCGCTCAAGACCTGCAATATCGAAAAGTGATTGCCAGGCAGCCAGTCCTGCAGTAGGAATAGCAGCACTTTCAATAAATCCGATACTTTTGGGCTTTTGAGCTATCTGTGCAGAATTGACAACCGTGTATTCAGCATATCCTCCCTCCCCTGGAGATGCTTTACCAAAAACTTCGTCTCCAGGCTGGAAGGACTTAACTCCCTGTCCTACCGCGTCCACAACACCTGCAACATCCGATCCCACAGTCATTGGCAAAGGCAGTTCCATATAACCACTACGTATCTTCCAATCTACTGGGTTGACTCCAGCTGCAATAACTTTTATTCTAACTTCACCAGGGCCTGGCTGAGATTCAGAAATATCCTCATACTTCAGGACGTTGGGTTCCCCAAACTCGTAAATCCTTATCGCTTTCAAATTTTCACCTCAAAAGGATTCTTTAATGAGTCATATCTCTTTGTTTTCGTTTAAACAATCTTTATTTCAATATCCCTTACTTTTTCAATATCCCTTACTTTTTCAATATCCCTTACTTTTTCAATATCCCTTATTTTCCTTCAATAATTGCCAATGCTTGTGCATATTGCTGAAAGGTTCCTTACAAAAAGCACGCTCAAACGCGTTCCGGAGTCATTACATTGATTATAATCCAGATTTAAATATAATGATAATTCTATAAATTTGTTATTATTACTTCTTCCGAAAACTAAAATAAATATCAGGCGAGTGCATTGTCAGAATTCTTTAAATTTGAATGGAGTGTAGGAACACGTAGTATAAATACGTTGGAAAGTGTAAAATGTCTAAATATGAGTGTAAACTGAACTCAAAGGCGTGAAATAGAGTAAAATGAACAAAATTAGATTAAAAACTTGAGCTATAAACAAAAATATTAAACATAGTTTTACGTAGACTTTTCGGCTCTGGAAAATTTTCTGTATTTCCTAAGCCCAGCTTTAGTTTGCATTCATCTTAATGATTTGGTAGGGATCAAAGTCCGTAGAGAAAAATTCATAGAATGCTGCTTCTTATTCCGACTTATGATGTATCTAGACTTGGACATTCTATTTTCCTGAATTCTTGTCTTTTCGAATTCACCTTCTAACTCTTGAGTTAATTTTTTATAACAGTATAAATTTTTTATATATGCTTTCAGTTCCAAAAAACTATACAGTTCCTGCTGAAAAACGCTGTTCTATGTCATATCGTAGCTAACTCGCCAGGGCAATAAACCGGATAGGAATGTGAGTAAGAACATTAATTTGAGTGTTTGGTTTTTTAGTCTCTTTTAAAACTAGCCTCAAAGTCTGGAGTTATGGGAACTGTGAGCAATTCCACACTACGCAGTCAAAATAACCTGGTCGATTAACCAATCAAATTAACCTAATTAATTAACTAGTCAAATTTATCTAAAAATCTTACCGATCTTATTGATTTAATCTCAATTTCTTCGGTTTTGAAACATCCTGTGATATCTCACATAAATTCTCCTTATTCGGTTAATAACTCCGACAAATGCTACAAAAACAAAACCTCAGGAATTTCTCTAAATTCTAACGCGGAGCTTACCATGATGCATGTTAAAGAACTCAGCAAAGTTATTTTTCTAGTGACTCTTGCGCTTTACCTGGTTACTGCAGGAAGTGCAGCAGCTAATTTAATTTATGTAGACAACAGCACTGATCAGATTGCAGATTTCAACACCATTCAGGCTGCTGTGATTTCTGCAAGTCCAGGAGATGAAATAATTGTCAAACCCGGTACTTATGAGGAGAATATCGTAGTTAACAAGAACATATCTATTGCTTCCGAATCTGGAAATTCCTCCGATACTATAGTCCGGGCAGCCGATGTCTCTCAGGATATCTTCAGTATCCTGGCAAACGGCGTAAGCATTAAAGGTTTTGGCATAAGTGGATCCAAATCCTCAGGAGTTCATGTTCTCGGATTTACTGATTGCCGCATTGAAAACAATAAACTGTTAAATAACAGCTACGGTATCGATCTATACATAATGAGTTCAGGCAACAAGCTTGATAATAATGAAATTTCGAACTGTCTGACCGGTATCAGTCTTGGCGGCGGCATATACAATAATTTGAGTAATAACTTAATCTCAAATTGCAGTAACGGAATTTCACTTTTTGATTCCTCTAACAATGTCCTGGAGAATAATCTAATCTCTAAAAATACAGAAGGTATTTATCTCACAGGCGAATCAAACAGCAACATCCTTGTAGGTAATACTGTAGTCCTCAATGAGAAATCAGGAATGTTTATTTACGAAACTTCAAACAATCTAATTTACAATAATTGTTTCAATAACACGGTAAACATAGAGTCCGAAACAGTATCGGACAAAAATAACTGGAACGTGACTAAAACCGAGGGTATTAACATAGCTGGTGGTCCTTATCTCGGAGGCAATATCTGGGCAAAACCCGATGGTACTATATATCCTGAAAAATCCAGGGACATTGACCTTGACGGAATTTTTGATTCCCAGTATAATATTGGAGGCACTCAGTTCATAGATTATCTTCCCATCAAAGGATCAGAGCCTGCAGTGATTACTGTTAATAACAGTACTGGCCCGGTTGCAGATTTTACTTCTATCCAGGCGGCAATAGACAATGCACTTCCTGGTGACACGATCCTTATTTTCCCGGGTATCTATGAAGAAAACGTCGACGTGCACGTTACAAATTTGACCCTTACCTCCCAATCTTTCAGTCGTGGGGATACTAGCTGGGACACTATTATCAAGGCAGCTAATAGTCTGGATGATGTTTTCTATATTATCGCGGACGGAGTGACAATTCGCGGACTGAATATCACGGGGCCTGTAAACCACCCCAGATCAGGCATTCACCTTAATGGAGTTAAGTACTGCAATATCGAAAGCAACCGGGTCTCAAACAATTACACAGATCCGACTTTAAACATTTCCAGTGCGAACAATTCCTTTATTCTCGATAACTCAGGTTCGGGTGTAGGATCTGGAATCATTCTTGACTCTTCCAGCAGTGCTCTTCTGGACAGTAATGTAGTCTCAGGAAACGGAATTTCAGTTCTCCTGCGTAATTCCACGGAAAATACGCTTCTCAATAACTCGGCATCCGACAGCATCTATGGTATCTGGGCGGATTCTTCTAGCAATAATACACTGGACGGAAATACTTTATCAAACAATAAAATCGGGGCCTATCTGAAAATTTCCAGCGGAAATGTACTTAGCAACAGTAAGGTATCAGATAATACAAATTCCGGTATAAGTCTGTGGGATTCTGTAGGAAATACATTAAGCAATTCTACAGCCTCGAAAAACAGTGTTTCTGTCGTTCTGAGGAATTCCAGCGCAAACCTGCTTATCAATAACACGGTGTCGGATAGCAATTACGGTTTATGGTTGTATTCTTCGAGCAATAATAATAAACTGAACGACAACAGGGTATTAAATAATCAGATCGGTATTCACGTAAAGGCATCAAGCGGAAATGTTCTTACAGGCAATAGTGCGTCAGACAGCGACGGGTCTGGAATCAGTGTCTGGGATTCGGCCAAAAACACATTAATTAATAATGCAGCTTCGAACAATTATGTCTCCATTTACCTGCAGAACTCCAGTGAAAATGAGTTTCTCAATAATGCGGTATCCGGTAGCAATTACGGGATGTGGGTTGCCTATTCCAGTAACAATAATCTGAGTGACAATAACGTATCGAATAACAGGTTCGGTTTCTATTTAAAAAATTCCAGCTATAACAGGCTGTCAGGTAACCAGGCAAACTCAAACTCCGTGCACGGAATCTATCTAGGTTTCTCCGGAAATAATATTCTGGACAGTAATAGGGTTACTTTAAACTCGGAATATGGGTTATATTTGCTAGATTCGGGAAACAGCTCGGTTTATAATAACTATTTCAACAATGTAAATAACATCTACCTGCAAGGTTCAAACACAGGTACGAGTCTGAACACAACCCTAACACCGGAAAAAAATATTGTTGATGGGTCTTACCTTGGTGGGAATTTCTGGGCTACTCCAAAAGGGGATGGCTTCAGCCAGACCCATGCTGATAAAAACGGTGATGGCATATGTGATGCAGTTTATGCCGTAAATACAGAGGGTATTGATTATCTGCCTCTTGTAGATTCTCATATCCTAATTTAATCCTGAGTGCTGAAAAAATCCATGAAAATGTTCTGACTATTGGAAATATGAGCAGCAGGAGATTTGGCATGACCAATTAAGGTTTTACAGCTTCTTAGGAGAGTCCAACAGGAGGCTGTACAGCTTTTAAGGAGGTTAGAAAGTCCACACAGATTCTTAGGAATTTACAGGATTTCGATGAAGTAATTTACATAATTTTTAAAAAGAGGCTGTATAGCTTCTTAGGGAGGTTAATGTAAGTGGGAAAGAATTTTAGCTGCTGTTATAAGGTATATTTATAAGTCTTTGAGCTATTCAGAGTATCCCATGCATGATGTTACATTTTACCTTAAATGCATGTACGTTTAAGCGCGGGAAAAAAATTCCTTCAAGTTTACTGGATAGAAGAGGAGTTATTGCAAACTCTTTTAAATCAATTCATTTTACTTTTTTATTTTTACTTCAGTACAGAAAGAAGGCATTCTAAAACATGCAAATCTTATTAACTGCATTTGAAAATACAAAGATCATAAATATAAAAGCAATTATTACATCCTACATTCCGCAGATGTACACAGATGTAGAATTTATTTGCCGATTTGCCATATTATCTCATCAAATCCGATTTTAAGTTTTTAGCTTATTGCCGTATTGAGATAATAAGTGGCATTTTTGTGTACATCTGCGGAAAGTGGGTTACATAAAAGCAATTATTGTAATCTTAAGAGGTCTAAAGAGTGTACCTGGACACTTGTACAAATAAATGGACTTGAAAAAGAGAATAAAGAAAATTAGCATAAAACTCAAGTTTGTATATCTCTAGTTTCTCATCTTCTTCTAATCTTCTATAATTTTATGGCATGGGATGTTGTTGTTTAAAACTCTTTTCGAAGTCTAGATACTGTTGAGCTATCTGTTGTGCTTTGTCTTCACTCAATACTTTCTGAGCTGCTGGAAATACTTTATTCTCTTCTTCTTCTACATGGTGGCTTACGCTTTCATCCAGTTCCTTGATCTTGGAAGTCCAGTTAGAACTGCCAGGATCCATACTTTCCAGTTCGGATGAGATTGATTTTATTTCGTTGTGTTCTTCATAGGCATGATTAACAAGCTCACCTAAGTCTTCTTTTTCTTTAAGCAGTGGATAAAAGAGTTTCTCTTCTCCCTGTAAATGAGGATCGGTTTTAGCTTTTACTTTAAAGAAAGTCTCCTTTGATCCATCACGCATTGCCTGTTGTATAAGATCAGAAACTTGCCTGTGTTCTGCTTTCAAAATATCATATATTGTTTCCATATTTCCCCCCCCTCATTTGAGGTATAATAAAGGATATTTACAAATATATAAATATATAACTACAGATCCCGATTTCTAAAAGAAGTGATATATAAAGAGTTAAAGTCTTCTGAGTTTCAAGTTCATAGAAAAAAGACAATTCTCTTATGCCTGTTCGGACGATATCCATATATTTCCCTCACAACCAGGAAATTCAGATCCCTTTTCCAACCAGATAGTCTCGCCTGTCTTATAACAGGAATAAAAGCCTGGGTCTTCAACTTTTTCATATGCTTTATGAGGATTTAACTCCCAAATCATATCTTGAGAGAGAGTGGGCAAACCAGGATTTCGTTTATCAGCTGGAAGTTTAAACACGCTTACACTACCGTCCCTCTCAAGGTAGGCAGTCTCAATTTCTCCCAAACTCCTGATACTCTGGTTTCTTAATAAAAGGAAAATTTCGTCCTGTGTAGGGGTATGTTTTCCTATTACTTTAGAATTCAGAATCCCATTACTTATGATTTTAGCAGGTGAACCCTGAGTAAAATCCTCATACTTAGGGAACTTGTTCACCAGAGCAGTCTGTACTCTGTAAAGTACTGTAACAGTTGCAATTGCACAAGCTGACCATAGAATTGCAACGTCTGGATAAAACATAGGATCTCCCATAGATGATCCAAGAGCAATAATAATCAAAAGATCAAAAGGTGTCAGCTGATCAACTGCTCTCCTGCCTAAAAGCCGCATGATAATCAGTGCAAAAACAAACATAAAAACTGTTCTAACAATCACTTCAAGTATGAAAAGCCATGGAGCATCGGCTATAAGAATTCTTTTTATTTCGAAAGCCTCTATGGAAGGTTCTGCCATATTAATAATAAAGATATGGAATAGCTTGAAAGTTCTCAGTTAAACAGTTTATGCAAACAATTGGTGATGTTGAGTTTACTATGACACTGATTTGATTCCCAAACTAATAAAGTTTAAGAACTGATTTCGCTGTAAGAAAATCGATTAATTGTCCCAAATACAGAGTTTAGAGAAGCTATTTTGAATAAAATAATAGTATATGGACAATGAAGCTATAGACAATGAAACATTCGCAAAATAACGATTTTTTTGAAACAAGAGATCCGTAAAAGTAGAATTAAAGTGCATGAATAAAAATAAGATGCCCGGAGCGTGACTCGAACACGCGACCTCCAGATATCTCAGGAGATTAAAGACGCCTCATATAATTGTCCCTATGAGTCTGGCGCCCCAACCATCTAGGCTATCCGGGCTTGCAACACACAAATGTACAAAGATATATTAAAGGCTAACGATCGGAACACCGAAAAACTGGAGTTTTTGGTAGTATTATACATGCATAAGTTGTCTGAGAGTGAGATATCTTACAGAATGGCATTGTCAGGAATTGACAGAAAACTGGAATTCTACGAACTTGCCGCGACGACCAGGAGCACCCGTTCAAGGACATACAAAGGTAGTACGGTCATTATTAATGTGATGAAGTATCTGGTATTCTGCCATCCCATAAATACAGGGAATTGAATAAGTTGATGGAGTTATCCTTCAGTCAATTGGCAACATTAACGTCGGCAGAAAAGAGTCCTGTAAAATGAAAATTACTCTCTAGAGTAACATCATTAAAATTCTCAAATTTAGTTTAATCGGTAGATATTCCAGACTCCTATCTCACAGTATTTTTTTGAATTAATGCTTTATATGATAGTGTTTTTGGAACCGATGTCCGGAAGTTTGCCCTTGACCTCGATGAAGGCTACTCCTGATTCTTAATGGCATTTGGTGAAAATTGACTGATATTATTTTTTGCCTCTAATACACTACATACCTGGTTTTATCTTTCCATAAAAATCAATAAACTCATACAATTTTAAAAATTAAACAGAAATAAGATGACAGAAGTAATTTTTAAATATAAATTTACTGAGGAAGGTGGCTAGACAAAGGGAAGAGAGATAAAAATATAAAAAAATTAAACCAAAACAAGCCGAAAAAAAGAGTTAAAAGGAAAAAGGATAAAAAGTTTTACCTTCTTGAAATTATCAGTATCCTGTGGCTTCTGCCAGCTTTTTGACCAGAGAGGCATCAGCAGTACTTCCGGTAACCACAAACACATGGTTTCCACTGCCCCAAATATAAGTATATCTGGGAATCTCGGTTCCTGCGGAAGTGACGTGGTCTGCAATTCTTACAGCTGAATGCCCATTAAATGACTCATTGACAAAACGGGAGCCTTCTGTTAATGGTTTGAAGGAAGATTTGTATGCATCTATCAAATTAGTCGTAACCTCAGAATTCCCAAGCTCGATTACATCAATATAGAAGTCGGACTCATTGTACTTGTACATTCCTTCGGATCCTCCGACGACTTCTGAAATATTCTCAGCGTTGTAATCGATTTTGATATCAGCTGCATTAAGAGGGACAGACCCAACATATTTGAAACCTTCTGGAAGGTTTTCAAGCTTGCTAATGTCAGCCGTACTTTCAGCGGAATTTGTGTTTGATCCCGAGTTAGTCGAGTCTGTTCCACCAGCCGAGGGCTTGTTAAACTCGCTAGTGTTAGCTGCACTTTCAGCAGGAGTTACATTCGTTTCCAGGCTACTCGACTCTGTTACATTAACTGCGGAATCGTTAAGCTCACTAACATTAGCCGTTTCGGCAGGATTTACATTTTCTCCCGAACTATTGGGCTCTGTTCCATTTACTGCGGATTTATTGTCGCCAACGCAGCCTGAAAATGCGACCATTAAAACCACAAGTGCAGATATTAAAGCCACCATTTTTTTCATAAGCTTCACCTAAAATCTGTATAATCCTGGAAATAACTACCGAAGTTTAAAACCGGGATTTCAAAGTTGAAAGATCGGTTGAATTAAGAAATATGTAGAATAAAAAGTTATCTGCAAAAGGAACTTAAAAAAGAATTAAAAGAGAGAAGGGTTAGGAAACCCTTCAATCAGAAATTTTAATTGTTCCTCCTGACGAGGTAGACAACTCCAACGAGTCCGACAAGTCCAAGAACAACTCCGAATCCTGGGGAGTTTTCCTTCTTTTCATCATCAGATGCGTTTGTCTCTGGGGTTGTGGTAGCTGGTGTCTCATCAGTATCGTCTGATGCGTTCACGTCGTCCGTAGTATCAGGGGTTGTTGTTACGTTAGTTACGTTGTCAGTTACGTTGTCAACAGGTTTGGGGATGCTGTCGCTTGTGTTGTTAGTTACGTTACCAACAGTCTTCGTAACGAATGGGTAGTACCTGAGTTCACTGGATGGAGTGTCAGCGATCTTGAAAGACATGCCCTCGGCAATATCCTGATCTGAGTCTCTGGTCAGAGTGAAGGTGTCTTCATTGCTGATCTTGAGGGTATTTCCCTGTATGGAAACATCATTGAGTTCGCCGAATTCGTCATCAGACTCAATCTTTATGGCGTTTGCGTAGTCAATGAGCCAGATACCTTCAATCTGTGCAACGCTGTCGACTGCACCCTGGAATACCTGGTTGACATGAACTTTCATGACAGTAACATCGTCTTCATCCTGGATGTCATCAAGTTCGACGTCCCAGGTGCTGTCACCGTCTCCAACATTGATTATTTCGTCATCTACGTGTTCTCCGTCCTTGTCGAACTCGAGCCAGACTTTGTCACCATCGACATCTACCTGCCTGGCCTGGAGAGAGTATCCATCACCGAGGTCAAGGGTATCTCCGGTTTTGAGAGTGACCTTGTCATCGCTGTCCATAATAAGCTTGGCAAGTTTGTCAGCGCTGTTGGATTTCAGTGGAATGTATTCCTCTGCAAAGAAACCAATAACTGGATACTGGTCCCATCCAAGGCTTGGCTTATTATATTCGTAGTCAACCTTCTTAACGGAGGTCTGGTAAACGAGGCCACCTTCTCCAATTACATTTCCATTCAGTTTGGAAACGCTGAGGTTTTCTGTTTGAACATTGTCATCAAGGTCGTAGTAGAAACCTGCAAAGTTGCTTGCGTCCCAGGTAGCTGGTCCGGAGGCGACACTTCCTCTTATTTCATAAGTTCCGGGCTCGGTGATATCCTTTGCAAGATAGAACCTGAGCACATTGCTTGGGGTGTCAGCGACTTTGAAAGACAGACCTTCAGCGAGTTCATTTGTGGAATCTCTGGTCAGAGTGAAAGTGTCTTCGTTGGTAATGTTAAGGGTGTTACCGTTAATGGAAACATCATTGAGTTCGCCGAATTCGTCATCAGACTCAATCTTTATGGCGTTTGCGTAGTCAATGAGCCAGATACCTTCAATCTGTGCAACACTGTCGACTGCACCCTGGAATACCTGGTTGACATGGACTTTCATGACAACAACATCGTCTTCATCCTGGATGTCATCAAGTTCGACGTCCCAGGTGCTGTCACCTTCTCCAACATTGACTATTTCGTCATCTACGTGTTCTCCGTCCTTGTCGAACTCGAGCCAGACTTTGTCACCATCGACATCTACCTGCCTGGCCTGGAGGGAGTATCCTTCACCGAGGTCAAGGGTATCGCCGGTCTTGAGAGTGACTTTGTCATCGCTGTCCATAACAAGCTTGGCAAGTTTGTCAGCGCTGTTGGATTTCAGAGGGATGTATTTGTCTGCGAAGAAACCAAGCAAGCTGTAGTTGTCCCAGCCAAGGCTTGGCTTTTCATATTCGTAGTCAACCTTCTGAATAGTGGTTGAATATACAATTCCGCCCTCTCCAATTACATTACCATTGTTTCCGGCAACGTTTTTAATGGAAAGAGTTTCGGTTGTGACGTTATCGTCAATATCATAGTAGAATGCTGCAAATTGAGTAGCATCAATTGTAATGCCATCGCCGACAATGTCGTCGATATTAGAGCCGTTAAACACAGGACCGCGGATCTCAAGTGTGTCTGCTGCACTTGCGGCGGATGCAAATACAGTCAGAAGCATGAGAGCAGCCAGTGTCACTGCTGCGAATCTCTTCATTTTATTGTTCCTCCATGTTTGTTAAGATATGTCGTATGTAAGAAGAAGTGTCGGGATCAACACTTTAAGGGTTTCACCATTCTTCACCAAGTCAGACTTTTATATTTCGTCTATTGCCGAAGAGGATTTCATTCCCTCCTTATCCCTCTAAATTGGATTACAAGTGTTCTATAAAATAATTGCCTTATTAAATCTTTTGTGGTCTATTTTAGGGAAATTGAAGGGGAAAAGCGCAAAACAACGATACAAATGACGGTAAATGTCGAAAGAACTCCGGCAGTTTATTCTTTATAAGTTAATTAAAAGATAAATTCGAAATACTTATAAAATACTATGGAAAAAAGATTATATAATTATAACGTAGGTTAAATAATTTCTATTATATATTTAAAAATTCATTCGGTAAACTTATTCTGATTATATTTCAAGCTTTTTTATTTAGAAAACTATAAGATCCTACTTTATGTAGGTTGACATAAAAAGTTTGGATATTTCTCATGATGCTGTTTTTTGAATATTTAATAAACACACATTAAATTTAAACTGGTTAACATGTGGTTCAACTCACAGATACATATAAAACACTGAATCATTTTTCCGTTAAAGCTTAGCATGAGAAATGCTTGGATTATGTAAACCTCATAATTGAACACAATAATGGATCATCATCTCAAAGTTTATGTTTAGCTGCATTTCATGGTTCAATTTTAAAGGAACCAAATATATTTTTGATCAAATAAATAATTGTAGATTATTTCTTGCACTTAACATGTCTTCATCAATTTTGGTAAAAAGCCTCAGTTCATGAAAAAACTTGTAATTTTTGCATTTCTTGATTGGAAGTCTGCATTAACAAGAAGAATCCGGTTTTCATCAAAATCAATATTCGACATCTTAAGACTTCAACCATGAAGTTGTATCACAAAGCTTGTGGCCAGTTACAAAATTTAGTGATTTTGAGTTTTACGTTCATCACTGGATTTTGTACTGAGTCGTTGGATAAGAATACACTATAAATATTAGGTTTAATACAGTTGCCTGTTTTGCAGAAACTTTACATAATTCCTTAATTTTATCTTAAGATGTAAATTAATTTCTAACAGATTCTTATCTAATCTTGTTAAAATATAGTTGGGCATAGTCAATTTATGAGAAGTTATTTTTTAAACTCAACTTATTAAATATATATATCAATAAGTTCATTTTTATTTAAATGTTGCGTCATTCATGTTATATATTATACTAACGGTCAACAATCTTATAAATCATAAATTGGGTGAATTTTGTGAATTCGAAGAGAAAAATGAAAACAATTATTTATATATTACACAGAAAAACTTATAAACAGTTAACTAAAAGTAATTACTGGAGTTCAAATAAATGGATCGTGGAATGTCTATTTGAACTCCATGCGCCCGAAAGCAGGAACAAGATCATTTTGTGAGTATTTAAACTTATTTATCCTGCTTCTTGGGTAAAAATAATGAAGGAGTAGAATAAATGGGAATAAATAATAAACTTGGAACAACAATCCTATTTATGGCAGCGATACTACTTGTGAGTATAGCGTGTATACCAGCCGTGAGCGCGAGTCCAAACAAGGATGCTACTAATACGGTTTCTGCGATTGGGACTCCTACCGTCAAGGCTTTAAAAGATATTGGGATCTTAAAAGTTTATCATTTAAATGAGGGCGGGTACAGAGTTCATTATACAAACGTAGTTTCCGGTAAGCACTTTTTTGACCCGACCTTAATTTGGATGCCTTCAACGTCGAGTCTGAGCCTTACTATTAATAAACCCTTAGGAGGATCATTTGGCCCCTATTATGACGGCTCTGATGGACGTATAGACGGTAAGATAGATTTCGATTATCCACCAATACAGTCAGTTCCTGGTTTGGAACAAGGAGAATGGATTTCTGTAGTAGAGGCTCAAGAGGGATCTGCTGATTACTCGTATTCAGTTAGTGTTACCTGATGTCTATCTGAGTATGGGGCTGTGATGGATCGTTTGTGCAGAGATTTTCTAAAGTCTCTGTATTTTATTTGTTTAGTTTGGAATAGAAAGTCCGTGAGAGGAATTCTTCTTACGGACTCTTTCCTTCCTTTTTTTCTTAACTGCGACTTATTCCACTAATTATTGTGATATACTCATCAACTGATAATTTCCCGGACTCAACAATCGTCATCTTTTTAACCTCTCTTTTCCATATTCAGTATTTTTAACCTCTTTCTTTTCATATCCAGTTTCATCTTTATACATCTCATAATTTGTGATAACTTATATGTTCTTCTGAGATGAAGATTCCAGTTAGTCCATAGAAACCTATTTTTGAAAAAATTATTTCAAGTGGAATATCTGCTAAATCACTAAAGAGACTAAGCCTGAGGATGCTTAGTATAGGAATGAACTCAAGGTCCAAAAAACACTAATATCATTTATAAATAATTTTGAATATTTATAATAAGTGCTTTTGGAACTTATGCAGTACTATTCAAAAAAGAAATCTTTTACGCTACTTGAATGAGAAAATGAATATTATTAAAAATTGACGATATAAAAAGAGAAATATAATAAAAACATTATATGATATCAGTAAATTTAAAAGAAGGCAAAAAGGTCCGATACATTATAAACACAAGAAGAAGCTAAATAATAATACGAAACTAATAAGACCATTTTATAACCGAATAACAGAACATAGGTCTAAAAACACTAAGGGGAATTCACTTTGGAATGTAAAAATGTTATTCAGGATGCCACATGCAGGATAAAAGCCATGAAAGGCGTGGAAGATACGTATATTTTGAGTGAAGAGGACAAAGAGAAAATCCTTGAACTTGAAAAGAAGGCCGAAGGAGCAGTCCTTATGGGGCTTGGTGTCGGGGATAATCAGGGAATAAAGGAAGTCTTCAAACGCCAGGTAATCATAGCCTTTACAACTAATATGAACTATGTCTGGCCTGAAGGGCCTAATGTAGTTCTTATGCAGTATGGAGAAAAGGTAGGTGAGGATGTTTATGATCCCGAGAAACTTGAGGAGTGTAAAAAGTGCAATGACATGCTGGTTATGGGAAACTTCGTAATATATAAGAACTCCGTACCTAAGCCAAAGGATGCAAAGAAGGAACCCATAACTGTAGTACTTCCACCACAGAAATGCCAGGATGTAGAATGTGTAGAAGGTGTAACAAATGCTGTACTTGCATCTCCCTCCACTCCCTCAGATGAGTATCTAAGGTCTACAATGGGCCTCAAACCGGCAGTAGGACTCGGAACTTTTATTATCGGTTTTGATCTCTGTTAAGCAACCGGTCTGTAAAAATCTATTCTGTAAAAATCTATTAGATAATAAATGAGATCGGCTCTGTATAGTAAATGTTGAGCTGCCATTTTACCTGTAGTAAATATATAACTCATCCAAAAATCAATTCACTACTACATAAATATGAGTTTTCAAACTCACGTAATGATCCTGAGTTCTTGATTGATTATCCACAGTTTGATTTGATAAATCATTTTGAGCTTTGGGATCAGCTCAAACACTATCAATAAGATCAAACTAAGTGGCTTTTTTAAAACCAGAAAATACTTTTTGAAATTCTCAAAGTTGATTTTTTTATTTTGAACTGTCATATGAATAAAAAGCCGGAATCTCTAAACCGGAAAGATGGAACTTGGGATGAAAGAAGATACTTATAACAAGGCCTGCAGGGAAATTCTTGAAAAAGTACTTGCTGGCGAGATCGAAAACGAAAATCAGTTAAATAAGGCAAAAAAAGACTTCAGTAAACACTATCATCTGGCCAGCCTACCCAGAAACGGAGACATCATAACTCAGGGATCAAACGAAGAGAAGGCATTAATTAAGGAATTTTTGAGAAGAAAACCTGTAAGAACGATTTCCGGAGTTGCGGTAATTGCTGTAATGACCTCCCCGGCTCCATGCCCGCACGGAGTTTGTCTTCCCTGTCCGGGAGGGCCAAATTCCACTTTCAAGTCACCTCAGAGTTATATGGGAAGAGAGCCTGCAGCTATGCGGGCGATCCAGCATGGGTTTGACCCTTATTCCCAGGTAGAATCCAGACTTTCCCAGCTTAAAGAAATCGGTCACGATGTAGATAAAGTGGAACTAATTGTTATGGGAGGCACGTTTTCTGCACGCAGTCTCGATTATCAGGAGTGGTTTATCAAACGCTGCCTTGAGGCAATGAACGATCTCACAGGTAGGGAGTGGAGAGAAAATGCCTGGAAAATCGGGAAATCTTTACCTTATATTCCTCTTGAGGAGGTACAGAAAGCCAATGAAAAAGCTGAGATTCGCAATGTAGGAATCACATTTGAAACGCGTCCGGACTGGGCGGGAGAGAAACATGTGGATGAATTCCTTAGACTTGGAGGAACTAAGGTAGAGCTCGGAGTTCAGAGTGTTTATGATTTTGTACTCACCCGTATGCAGAGAGGGCATGGCGTTGCGGAAATTGTCAGGGCTAACCAAATATTAAGAGACAGTGCATTCAAGGTTGGATTTCATATGATGCCTCATCTTCCTGGCTCAGATTCGAAATTGGACCTCAAAGGTTTCAAAAAGCTCTTTGAAGATCCTCGCTTCTTGCCCGATTATCTCAAAATTTATCCTACTCTTGTAACTGAAGGAACTCCTCTTTACAGGCTTTGGGAAGCAGGAGATTATAAAGCTCTTTCTGACGAAGAAGCTGCTGAACTAATTGCGGATATAAAAGAGATCCTGCCTAAATGGGTAAGACTCCAGCGTATCCAGCGAGATATTCCAGCTTACCAGATCATTGCCGGGGTCCGAAAGAGTAATCTCAGGCAGCTTGCAGAAGAAAAGTTGAGAGAAAATGGAGGGAAGTGCCATTGTATCCGCTGCAGGGAAGTAGGACATACTGGCCTGAAAGGGAGAAATATAAATCTAAATGATGTTGAACTGACTGTAGAAAATTATGAAGCTTGCGGAGGCACAGAGTATTTCATTGCATTTGAAGACCTTGTCTCAGATGTCCTTATCGGATTTACCCGTTTGCGATTTCCGGCTGCCCCTCACCGTCCTGAACTGCAGGATGCAGCCCTGATAAGAGAACTGCACGTTTACGGTTCCATGGTACCTGTAGGAAAAGAAGCAAAGCAAAAGGAATGGCAGCATAGAGGATATGGAAAGGAACTTCTGGAATATGCAGAGAAGATAGCACGTGAAAACGGGTACCGGAAACTTTCCATTATTAGTGGGATAGGAGCTAGAGAATACTATCGAAAATTCGGGTATGTCCTTGATGACGTATATATGTCAAAGGTTTTGAAAGACTAAGACCTGTAACTCAAGAGAAGTCACTAACTTTAACCCTGTCACTAATTTGACTTTAAATTCTGAAGCTAGTGCTTCGATTCCAAAATAAATTCCTTAATTCCTGGAAAAATCCGTGATTCTCGGCTCTATTCAAAAGTCAAATTTTATGAACTACTTGGGAATCACAGTACTAGTATTATTATTATTATTATTATTATTATTATTATTATTATTATTATTATTATTATT